>JAMWZF010000370.1 GCA_024304875.1 Paracoccaceae bacterium | reverse complement strand
GCCGCCCTCGGGGGGGATGCCGCCGCTCTTGGCCTGGGGCTGCGGGCCTCCGGGCGGGCCGAGGTAGGTCCGGTGATAGTCGCCGTTCCGCACCACTTCGAAGTCCGCCGGCAGGGTCCCGCTGTCGTGGGCGGTGTAGGAGCAGAGCGCCACGCGGCGGGGGCCGTATACCTCGTCGTGGCCGGGCGCGCTGCTGCGCATCCAGGTCAGCCCGGCCACGGCGCCGCCGCCGATCAGCACCATGGGCGCGAGCCCGAGGAGGATCACGCCCCGCTTCATCCTGCGCCCGCGCCGTTCATGCCGCCCGCTCGTTCATGTCGGTCAGCTCGAAGGGGCTGCAGGTGCCCGCCCCCCGGGCCACCACCGGGCCGGTGACAAGGCGCGCGTGCAGCCGGTACTCGAAGCGGCCATCGGGGTAGATGTCCCAGACCCGCGCGGTGCCGGTGCCGTCCCCGGCTTCCGGCCCGGACTGCGAGACGGACATGCCCCCGGGCGGCGGCGTCCGGCTGCCCTGGTTGGCCTGAAGGTAAGGCCCGCCCACGGGACCCAGAAGGTGCCTGCCGCCATGGCCGGCGTGGCGGAGAACCTCGAAATCGGCGGGCATCTCGGCCTCGTCGCTCTCGGTGAACGTGCAGGTGGCCAGCTGCACCGGCGCGTCCCATTCGCTCGTCTCGATCCGCAGCACCGAGTACCCGATGCCGCCGCCCACGACCGCCACCGCCAAGGGCGCGGCGTTGAGGACGATGCGCCGCGCGCTCACCCGCAGGACCCCGCGGCGATCCAGACCCGGCCATCGGCGCCCGGCCCCCGGCGAACGTAGATATAATCGCCGCCGCGCCGGTTGACCGTCAGCATCACCGTCTCGCCCTGCTCCGTGGTGCCGAGCCAGCGCAGGGTCCCCTGCTGCTCGACCGCCGGAGAGGACCGGACCCAGAGACCGTCGCCCACGTAGATCTCCGGGGCCGGTCCCATCGGGTTCCGGACGTAGTCGCCGGTCTCTCCTGCAAGGATCGTGGGGTCGGAGCCGAAGCAGGTGACGTCCGAGCAATGGAACGCCGGCTCACACGCCAGCATCTCCTGCCCCGCTGCGGGCAGGGGCGCGAGGGCGAGGAGGAGGAGAGCCGCCGACCTCATCATCCCCCCAGGAAGCTCCGCCGGACCTCGGGATCGGCCAGAAGGTCCTTGCCCGTCCCGGTATGGGCGTTGGCCCCCTGCACCAGCACGTAGCCCTTGTCCGCGATCTCCAGCGCCTGACGCGCGTTCTGCTCGACCATCAGGACGGGCAGGCCGGTGCGGGCGACCTCGATGATCCGGTCGAACAGCTCGTCCATCACGATGGGGCTGACCCCTGCGGTCGGCTCGTCCAGCATCAGCACCTTGGGCTGGGTCATCAGCGCCCGGCCCACGGCGACCTGCTGGCGCTGGCCGCCCGACAGCTCGCCGGCGGGCTGGCGGCGCTTGTCCTTGAGGATCGGGAACAGCTCGTAGACCTGCTCCATCGTGCCCCGGATGTCGTCCTCCCGGATGAAGGCGCCCATCTCGAGGTTCTCTTCCACCGTCATCGAGGTGAAGATGTTCGAGGTCTGGGGGACGAAGGCCATGCCCTTGCGGACCCGGTCCTGCGGCGAAAGCGCGGTGATGTCCTCGCCATCGAGCCGCACCGAGCCGCTGCGCACGTCCAGCATCCCGAACACGGCCTTCATCGCCGTCGACTTGCCGGCGCCGTTGGGGCCCACGATCACCGCGATCTCGCCGGGGTCCACCGCGATGGTGCAGTCGTGCAGGATGTCCGGCCCCTTGCCGTAACCGCCGGTCATCGTGTCGCCGATCAGGAAGGCATTGCCCGAGTGGACAGGCTTTCCGGTGCCGGGCGAGGGCGTCATGGTCCCGCCGGGGCGGGGATTGGCAATGCTGCGGTCCTTGTTGCCGCGGTCGGAATAGGTGTCGCTCATGGCCTCAGCAGCCTCCGTCGCAGCGCAGGGTGAAGAGGGGCAAAACGTCGGCCCGCGTCAGCGAAAGCCGCCGCATCATGCGCCGGCCCTCAGCCACTTGAGCGCGCCCTCCGCCATGCCCTTGAACTTCGGCGCGCCCTCGACCGGAGAGACGATCAGGGCCGCGTCACCGGGCAACTGCCGTTTCACGGCGTGGTAAAGGCGGGACAACGTCCGTTCGGAGCGCACCATGAACATCCCGGCCTGAAGCGCATGGCTGTCGTCGCCGAGGGTCACCTCGGTCTCCGGCGCGCCGTGCCAGACCAGGTAGAGGCGCATCGCATCGCCGCTCATGCGCTCACCTGATCCTTGTTCTTGAGGCCGGTGCCGAGATAGGCCTCGATCACCGCCTCGTTGGCCTTGATCTCGGCCAGGGTGCCCTCGGCCAGGACCTTGCCCTCGGCCATGCAGATGACCGGATCGCAGAGCTTCTCGATGAAATCCATGTCGTGCTCGATCACGACGAAGGTGTAGCCGCGCTCGCGGTTGAGGCGCAGGATCGCGTCGCCGATGGTGCCGAGGAGGGTGCGGTTCACCCCCGCGCCGACCTCGTCGAGAAAGACGATGCGGGCGTCGACCATCATCGTGCGGCCAAGCTCCAGCAGCTTCTTCTGCCCGCCCGAGATGGCCCCGGCGGGGTGGTCGGCGAGGTGCGAGATGGTGAGGAAGTCCAGCACCTCGTCGGCCTTGGCACGCAGGGCGCGTTCCTCCTCGGCGATGCGGCGGCGGTGGACCCATGTGGACCAGAGGCTTTCCCCGGCCTGGCCCCCGGGCACCATCATCAGGTTCTCCCGGCAGGTCATGGAATGGAATTCGTGCGCGACCTGGAAGGTGCGCAGCAGGCCCTTGTGGAACAGGGTGTGCGGCGGCAGGCCGGTGATGTCCTCGCCCTGCATGGTCACGGTGCCCGAGGTCGGTTCAAGAACGCCGGCGATCACGTTGAAAAGGGTGGTCTTTCCGGCGCCGTTGGGACCGATGAGCCCGGTGATGGAGCCCTCGGCGATGCCGAGGCTGGCCCCGTCGACGGCATGGAATCCGCCGAAGTGCTTGTGCAGGTTCTCGACCCGGATCATGCCCCGTCCCAAATGCATGTGCCGCCCGGGGATCGCCCCGGACGGCACTGTTTTCGTTCCGTTATTTGCGGCCGGTGGTGGTGTCTTCGCCACCTTCGAAGCCGACGACGCGGTAGTTGCCCGCCGCTTCGC
>JAMWZF010000037.1 GCA_024304875.1 Paracoccaceae bacterium | reverse complement strand
CATGCGCCTGATCGTGGCGGGTCAGATGCTGGCGTCCTGAGAGATGCCGGCGTCGCAGTTGCGTTTTTGGGCCAGAATGAAGAGGGGAGCGGCGTGAGCGGGGACATCCGGATCCGCAAGGAGGGCCGCGCGGGGCGGATCACCCTCGACCGGCCGAAGGCACTGAACGCCCTGACCTGGGACATGGTCCGCGCCATCGACGCTGCGCTGGAAGACTGGCGCCTCGATGCCTCGGTCGACCTCTTGGTGATCGACGCGGCAGGCGACCGGGCCTTCTGCGCCGGCGGCGACATCCAGGAAATGTACGAGCGGGGCCGCGCCGGCGACTTCGCCTACGGGGAGCGGTTCTGGCGGGATGAATACCGGATGAACGCCCGCCTGTTCCGGTTTCCCAAGCCCGTGGTCACCCTGATGCAGGGATTTACCATGGGCGGCGGCGTTGGCGTCGGCTGCCACGGCTCGCACCGGGTGTTGGGAGAGTCGGCGCAGGTCTCCATGCCCGAATGCGGCATCGGGCTGGTCCCGGACGTGGGCGGCTCGCTGATCCTGGCCCGGGCGCCGGGGCGGCTGGGAGACTACCTCGGCCTGACGGCGGACCGGATGGAGGCGGGCGACGCGATCTACGCGGGGTTCGCGGATTATCTGGTGCCCGAGGCGGACTGGCCGGCGCTGGTGTCGGAGCTGTGCAAGACAGGCGACGAGGCGGCGGTGGACAGGGCTTCGCGGCCGGGGCCCGAGGCGCGGCTAGGGGGCTGGCAGAACATCATCGACGACTGTTTCGGCCCCGGGACCCTGACCGAGATCGGCGCGCGGCTGGAGGCGGACGGCTCGGAGATTGCGACCAAGGCTCTCGAGGCCATGCGCCGCAATTCGCCGCTCTCCATGGCCGTGACGCTCGAGATCATCGCCGCCGTGCGCAAGGCCGACACCATCGAGGCGGCATTGGACCACGAGTGCCGGTTCACCTCCCGGTCGATGGAGCACGGCGATTTCATCGAGGGGATCAGGGCCGCCGTCGTGGATCGGGACCGGTCGCCGACATGGCGGCACGGCGATTGGGACGTGCCGGCGGCGGACGTGGCGCGGATGCGCGCGCCGGTCACGCCGCCGCTGGAGCTGTAAGGGAGGACTGAGATGAAGATCGGGTTCATTGGCCTTGGAAACATGGGCGCGCCGATGGCGGCCAACCTTGCCAAGGCGGGGCACGAGGTGACCGGCTACGACGTCGCCGCGCGGCCCGAGGGGCTGACGATGGCGGGCTCCGCCGCCGAGGCGGCGAAGGGCGCCGAGGTGGTCATCACCATGCTCCCCGACGGGCCGATCCTGCGCAAGGTGGCCGAGGAGATTCACGGCGCGATGGCGCCGGGCGCCGTCCACCTCGACTGTTCCACCGTCGACGTCGAAAGCGCCCGGGCGGTTGCCGAGGCGGCCGAGGCCGCGGGGCTGCGGGCCGTCGACGCCCCCGTCTCCGGCGGGATCGGCGGCGCGACGAACGGCACGCTCACCTTCATGGCGGGCGGGCCGGAGGAGGCCTTTGCCACGGTCAAGCCGCTCTTCGACGTCATGGGCCAGAAGGCCGTGCACTGCGGCCCGGCGGGCAATGGCCAGGCGGCCAAAATCTGCAACAACATGATCCTCGGCGTGACCATGATCGCCACCTGCGAGGCCTTCGTGCTGGCCGACAAGCTGGGCCTCGACCGGCAGGCGATGTTCGACGTGGTCAGCACCTCCTCCGGCTCCTCCTGGTCGATGACCAGCTACTGCCCCGCCCCCGGCGTCGGCCCGACCTCGCCTGCGGACAGCGGCTACAAGCCCGGCTTCGCGGCGGAGCTGATGCTGAAGGACCTGTCGCTGTCCCAGATGGCGGCCGAGGTGGCGGATGCGGACACCCCGATGGGGGCGGCGGCGCTCGATCTCTACCGGCGGTTCGTCGAGGAGGAAGGCGGCAAAGGCCGCGATTTCAGCGCCATGCTGCCCCGGTTCGAGCGGCGTGGACGGACGCGTGGCTCGTGACACGTCCCGGACTTGATCCGGGACTCCGCCCAGCAGAGAGGCCCCGGAGCAGGCCCGGGGCGCCTCAACCTTCCGCCGCTACCGTGTCCGGATCGAGGCGCCGCCCGAAGTCTCGGCCCGGGTCACCTCGGCCCCTCCGGTCAGCACGATGGACGACCCGCCCGAGGCGCCGAGAGAAGCGGTCCCGCCCGCGGTCAGCTCGACCCGCGTGCCGCCGCTGGCGGTCGCCGTGGCGCCGTGGCAGGCCAGCTCCGCCGCCAGAACGCGCGAGCCGCCGGACCCCTCGGCGTCGATCTCCGCGCAGCTGCCCGTGAGCTCAAGATGAGATCCGCCCGAGACCTCGGCCCGAACCACGCCAAGGTCGCCCGTCACCTCCAGATGGCTGCCGCCGCTGGCCACGGCGGTCAGATCTCCGATCACCCCCGCCGCGATCATGCGGGTGCCCGAAGCGGCCTGCGCCTCCTCCAGCATCGGGAGGGTCACGATGATGCGGAAACGGTCCCGGTTGCCGGTGCCGAAGAGACGCCAGTCGGCGTCGCGCTCGATATGCAGCGCCTCGCCGCGCAGCGTGACCTCGAGCCGGTCCAGGTCGCCGCGCAGCGCCTCGGCCTCCACCGTGAAGGCCTCGGCGATGGAGACCTCGACCTCCACACCGTCATGCGCCTCGATCCGGGTGAAGCCGGACAGGTCATAGGTTCGGGTTTCTGCCAGGGCCGGCGCGGCCGCGATGCCGGCGATCAGGCCAAGAGGGGCGACAATGCGCATCCGGAGACTCCTTTAAGGTCACCGCCGAGGTAATGTTAAAGTGGTAAACTTTGAAGAGACGCCACGCAAGATTTCCGCGTGGCGGTTGATCCAGATCATATGCCACTTTCCTGTTTCGTGATATCCATTGTCCCATGGGTCATCATCGGAGAACCGAAATGCTTGCCAAGAACATGGGACAGACCGACCGCGCGATCCGCGCCGTCATCGGCGTCCTCGCCTTCATCCTCGCCTTTACCGTCCTGACCGGCGTCTGGACCTGGATCGCCGGGATCGCCGGGATCGTCGGCGTGGTCATGCTGGCCACCGCCGCCATGGGCTCCTGTCCGCCCTACCAGCTTCTGGGGATCAACACCTGCAGCACCCGGGCGAGATGACGGCAAAATGAAAAAGGGCGGCCTCGCGGGGCCGCCCTTCCCGACTGCTCGGACTTTCTCTCAGAGCACCACGACGTCCAGCGGCGGGAAGCCGTTGAAGCCGATCGACGCGTAGGTCGTCGTGTAGGCGCCGCAGTTGCGGATCACGATCCGGTCGCCGGCCTGAAGTTCGGCGGGCAGGTTTACCGGGCGCTGCTCGTAGAGCACGTCGGCGCTGTCGCAGGACGGCCCGGCCAGGATGCAGGGACCGAAGGTGCCGGCGTCGCGGGCGGTAGTGAACTGGTAGCGGATCGCCTCGTCCATGGTCTCCGCCAGGCCCGAGAATTTGCCGATGTCGAGGTAGACCCAGCGGTGCATGTCGGTAGTCGACTTGCGGGCCACCAGCAGCACCTCGGCCGAGATCGCACCGGCTTCCGCCACCATGCCGCGGCCGGGTTCGGCCATGACGTGGGGAACGTGGCCGAAGCGCTCTTCGATCATCGCCATGACGTTGGCGCCGTAGACTTCCGCAGGCTCGACAACCTCGCCGTAGAAGGCCGGGAAGCCGCCGCCGATGTTCAGCAGGGTGAACTCGGCACCGTCCGCCTGGGCGGCGTGCCAGATCTCGGCCACGGCGTCGAGGCAGGGCCCCCACATGGCGCTCTCGCGGGTCTGCGAACCGACGTGGAACGACAGGCCCACGACAGTGAGGCCGACCGCGGCGGCGCGGGCGCGCAGGGCGGGCACGGTCTCGGCCGGGACGCCGAACTTGCGGCTGAGCGGCCAGTCGGCCTGGGAGACGTCGATGCGGACGCGGATGTAGACCCGGGCGCCGGGGGCGTGGGCCGCGATCTTGTCCATCTCTTCTTCCGCGTCGACGGCGAAGAGGGTGATGCCGTGGGCGTGCGCCCAGGCAATGTCGGCCGGCCGCTTCACGGTGTTGCCGAAGGAAATCCGGTCCGGGGTAGCGCCGGCGGCGAGGCAAAGCTCGATTTCCGCGCGGGAGGCGGCGTCGAAGCCCGAGCCGAGGGCGGTCAGGGTGCGCAGGATCGCCGGCTCGGGGTTCGCCTTCACCGCGTAGTGGATGTGGGCGCGGCCGAGGCCGGCCTTCAGGCCACGGTAGGACGCGGCCACGGCCTCGGGGTCGAGCACGAGGGTCGGCCGGTCGAAGGTGTGGGCGGCGATGTAGGTTTCGGCGCGAGAGCGGACGTCGACGGGCGCGGCCACGAAGTGGCCGGTTTGATGGGCAGTCATGGGGACATCTCCTGGAGAGACAAGGGACCGGAGGGCCGGCCCGTGGTTTCGGCTAGGAGACGTTACCGTCGCTACGTGAACCCCCGTTGCCCCGGTACATCCGGGAAGCGTCAGTCAGGTTCGGGGCCAGAGGCGCGTGCGTTGGCGTCAATACGCGCCATGTGGGGCCAAACCCCGAGTCGTGCAAGCGGGAATTTCGCTTTGGCCAAAATAATTTCCGGCGCATTCGAAGCGTTGCGAATCCATCGCATCCCGGCGGCTTCGGCGGGCGGAACTTTGCCGCCCGGATCGTCCCTGCCGCGCTCTGTCCTACCTCTCAGCGCAATCTCTCGAATTGACGGAGACCGACATGAAACTGATCGTCCCCCTCCTCGCCTGCCTGTCCCTCGCTGCGGCCGATGTCGCGGCGCAGGGCAACGGGAATGGAAATGGCAAGGGCAATGGCCCGCCGGCCCATGCCAACGCCGGTGGCAACGGCAACGGCAACGGCAACGGAAATGGCAACCGGGGCAACGGCAATGGCAACGGCAACGTCCGCGACTTCACTCCGCCGGGACAGGCGCGCCAGCAGGAGCGTGGCACTGCCAATGCCGATGCCGAGGTCCTCTTTGCCGGGGAAGGCATCCGCGGCGTTCGCGTGATCGGCGGCGACGTCGTCGTGATGGCCGACGAGGGCACAGCCACCAACCCGTTCAATTGCCCGCCGGGCCTCGCCCGCAAGGACCCGCCCTGCGTGCCTCCGGGCCTCGCCCGGCAGGGCGTGACGACGCAGCAATGGCTCGGTCTTGGCGATGACGACTACCAGGCCGTCCTGGACGACTACTTCGACGGGATCGACATCCCCGGCGGCGAGGAGGAGGTGGCCGACATCGTCTACCTCACCTCAGACGAGGTCGCCGCGCTCTACGGCCTCGACCCCGCGCCCGACGGGTCGCGCTATTACCTTATCGACGGCCAGCCCGTGCTGGTGGACGCCGAGCGCGCCAATCTGCTCGACCAGGTCCTGTCCCTCGGAACGCCGGTCGGGATCGGCGACCAGGGAATCGTGCCGGACCTCGTGCTGACGCCCGAGGACCTCGCCACGATCTACGGCCTGCCGGCGCCTGCGGACGGCAACACCTACACGGTGGTGAACGGTCAGCTTCTCGAGGTGGACGAGGACGTCGCCGGCGCCCTGGCGCTGTTGCAGATCATCGGCGGCGTCTGATCGGCCAGAAGCGAAAGACGGCCCGCTGTCCTCGGACGGCGGGCCTTTTTCTTGCCTATTCGGCGGCGACTTTCCGATTCGCCAGCATCGGCTTGAGGTACCGCCCGGTGTGGCTCTCCTCCACCTCGCAGACCTCTTCCGGCGTTCCGGTCGCCACGATCCGGCCGCCGCCGTCGCCGCCCTCGGGGCCGATGTCGATGAGCCAGTCGGCGGTCTTGATGACGTCGAGGTTGTGCTCGATCACGACGACCGAGTTTCCCTGCTCCACCAGCTCGTGCAACACCTCGAGCAGCTTGCGCACGTCCTCGAAATGCAGGCCCGTGGTCGGCTCGTCGAGGATGTACAGAGTCCGGCCCGTGGACCGCTTCGACAGCTCCTTGGACAGCTTGACCCGCTGCGCCTCGCCCCCGGACAGGGTCGTCGCCTGCTGGCCGACCTTGATGTAGCCAAGCCCCACCTGCATCAGCGCGTCCATCTTCTCGCGGATCGACGGCACCGCCTTGAAGAACTCCTGCGCGTCCTCGACCGTCATGTCGAGCACGTCGGCGATGGACTTGCCCTTGAACTTGATCTCGAGCGTCTCGCGGTTGTAGCGCTGGCCCTTGCAGGTCTCGCAGGTGACGTAGACGTCCGGCAGGAAGTGCATCTCGACCTTCAGCACCCCGTCGCCCTGGCAGGCCTCGCAGCGGCCACCCTTGACGTTGAAGCTGAAGCGCCCGGGCTTGTAGCCCCGCGCCTTGGCCTCGGGCAGCCCGGCGAACCAGTCGCGGATCGGGGTGAAGGCGCCGGTGTAGGTGGCGGGGTTGGACCGCGGCGTCCGCCCGATTGGCCGCTGGTCGATGTCGATCACCTTGTCGAGGTGCTCGAGCCCCTTGATCGTCTCGCAGGGGGCCGGGGTCTGGCGGGCGCCGTTCAGCCGCATCGAGGCAGTCTTGAACAGGGTCTCGATGGTCAGCGTCGACTTGCCGCCGCCCGAGACGCCAGTCACGCAGAGGAACTTGCCCAGCGGGAAATCCACCGTGACCCCCTGGAGGTTGTTGCCGGTCGCCTTCTGCACCGTCAGCTTCTTCTTGTTGCCGGGGCGTCGGGTGGCGGGCACCCCGATCTCGCGCCGGCCGGCGAGGTAGTCGCCGGTCACGCTGTCGGGGTTCGCCATGATCTCGGCCGGGGTGCCGTGCGCCACAACCTGCCCGCCGTGGACCCCCGCACCGGGGCCGATGTCGAAGACGTAATCTGCCTCGCGGATCGCCTCCTCGTCATGCTCCACCACGATCACCGTGTTGCCCTGGTCGCGCAGGTTCTTCAGCGTGGTCAGCAGGCGGTCGTTGTCGCGCTGGTGCAAGCCGATTGACGGCTCGTCCAGCACGTACAGAACACCCGTCAGGCCCGAGCCGATCTGCGACGCCAGCCGGATCCGCTGCGATTCGCCGCCCGACAGGGTCCCGGCGTTTCGCGACAGGGTCAGGTAGTCGAGGCCCACGTTGTTGAGGAAGCCCAGCCGCTCGCGGATTTCCTTGAGGATCGCGCGGGCGATCTCGTTCTTCTGCCTGGTCAGCGCCCCGGGCACGCTGTCGCACCAGTCGAGCGCCTCCTTGATCGACAGTTGGACCACCTGGCCGATGTGCTTGCGGTCCCCCTCCTTGCCGATCTGCACCGCCCGGGCCTCCTCGCGCAGGCGGTAGCCGTGGCAGGTGCCGCAGGGGCGGTTGTTCTGGTAGCGCTCCATCTCCTCGCGCATCCAGTTGCTGTCGGTCTCGCGGAAGCGGCGCTCCATGTTGGGGATGACGCCTTCGAAGGAGCGGGTGACCTCGTAGACGCGGCCCGCCTCGTCATAGCGGAACTTGATCTCGTCCTTGCCGGATCCGTAGAGGAAGGCATTCTGCGCCTCTTCCGGCAGGTCCTTCCAGCGGTCGGAGGGCTTGAAACCGTAGTGCTTGGCCAGCGCGCTGATGGTCTGGGTGATGTAGGGGCTCTTGGACTTGCGCCAGTTCGCCAGGGCGCCGTCGTTCACCTTCATGGTCACGTCGGGAACGATCAGGTTGGGGTCGAAGAACAGCTCCACCCCGAGGCCGTCGCAGGCCGGGCAGGCGCCGAAGGGGGCGTTGAACGAGAACAGGCGCGGTTCGATCTCGGGGATGGTGAAGCCGCTGACCGGGCAGGCGAAATTCTCGGAGAAGGTGATCCGCTCGGGGTCCCCTTCCTGGGGCGCGGTCTCCAGGATCGCGATCCCGTCGGCGAGGTCGAGCGCGGTGCGGAAGCTGTCCGCCAGCCGCGTCTCCAGCCCCTCGCGGACGACGATCCGGTCCACCACAACGTCGATGTCGTGGCGGAACTTCTTGTCCAGCGTCGGCGGCTCGTCCAGCTCGTAGAACTGCCCATCCACCTTGACCCGCTGGAAGCCCTGCTTGCGCAGCTCGAGGAACTCCTTGCGGTACTCGCCCTTCCGGTCCCGGATGATCGGCGCGAGGAGGTAGCCGCGGGTGCCCTCCTCCATCTCCATCACGCGGTCGACCATGTCTTGCACCTGCTGCGCCTCGATCGGCAGGCCCGTGGCGGGGGAATAGGGCGTGCCGGCGCGGGCGAAGAGCAGGCGCATGTAGTCGTAGATCTCGGTCACCGTGCCGACGGTGGACCGGGGATTCTTGGACGTCGTCTTCTGTTCGATGGAAATGGCCGGGGAGAGACCGCTGATGTGATCCACGTCCGGCTTTTCCATCATGTCGAGGAACTGGCGGGCGTAGGCCGACAGCGACTCGACGTAGCGGCGCTGTCCCTCGGCATAGATCGTGTCGAACGCCAGCGAGGATTTGCCCGAGCCCGACAGGCCGGTGATGACCACCAGCTCGTCCCGGGGGATGTCCACGTCGATGTTCTTGAGGTTGTGCTCGCGGGCGCCCCGCACCTCGATATGCTTCAGTTCGGCCATGCTCGTGCCCCCCGGATCGGACAATAGCCACATCTAGGGCGGTTCCTCCGAGTCTCCAAGCCTAAATAGTGAACATTTGGTGAACAGAGGCAACTCCTGACAGGTCCGGAAAACCGGACCTCGCAAGCACTTGGCACGGCGGGGGTTTCCGTGGTTCCCTCGCGTCATTGCCGCGACCGCATTCCCGGGGGAATTTCCATGCGCCGTCTTGCCGTTATCCTGCTGTCCTGCCTTCTGCCCATGCTCGCCGCCGCCCAGGAGCGGCCGAATACCATCCTCGTCCTCGACGGGTCGGGCTCGATGTGGGGGCAGATCGACGGGGTGAACAAGATCGTCATCGCCCGCGACGTGGTCGGCGGCATCCTCGACGACTTCCCGGCGGAGCAGAACCTCGGCCTCACGGTCTACGGCCACCGGACCGAGGGCGACTGCACCGATATCGAGACCGTGGTCGCCCCCGGCCCCGGCACGCTGGACCCGATCCGGCAGGCGGTGAACGGCATCAACCCGCGCGGGCGCACCCCGATGACCGATGCGGTCATCGCCGCGGCCGAGGCGCTCGGCTACACCGACGCCCCCGCGACCGTCATCCTCGTCTCGGACGGGATCGAAACCTGCAACCCCGACCCCTGCGCTGCCGCCCGCGCGCTGGAACAGGCCGGCGCGGACTTCACCGCCCATGTCATCGGCTTCGACGTGACCGACCCCGAGGCGCTGGCCCAGATGCAGTGCCTCGCCGAAGAGACCGGCGGCACCTTCCTGACCGCCGCCAACGCCGACGAGCTGTCCCAGGCGATGACAACCGCCATGGCCGACCCCGAGCCGGTCGCCCAGACCGTCGAACTCGTCGCCGTGACCGCCCCCGGCGGGGCCGAGATCGCCGACCCCGTCGACTGGACGCTCGCCAGCGGGGAGACCGGGACCGGCCCCGGCTACACCCTCGACCTGATGGCTGGCGGCTACGAGGTGAGCGGCACCCGTACCACCGACAACACCGAGGCCAGCGCCGCCTTCACCGTGCCCGAGTCCGCCCAGGCCGGCACCCAGCGGGTCGAGGTCGTCTTTCCCCTGCCCGCCCTCGACTTCACCTTCGAGGCCCGGATCGGCTCGGAAGACGGCGAGATCATCACCGACCCGGTGATCTGGACCCTCTCCGGCACCGAGGGCGAGGCCGAGGCCACCGGCAACCCGGTGACCGAGGAAGCCGCTCCCGGCGCCTACGAGGTGACCGCCTACTGGACGGTTCAGGAAACCTCCCAGACCGTGCAGTTCACCGAAACCCAAGGCGACCGCACCGTCGTTGTCGTCTTCGAGGCCCCGCTGCCCACCGCCGTCCTGACCGCGCCGGACAGCGCGGCCATGGGCTCCACGGTCGAGGTCGGTTGGGACGGCCCCGGCGCCGAGGGCGACTTCATCGCCGTCTTCGACCCCGCGGACGACTCGCGCAGCACCTATGCCTACACCGCCGACGGCAACCCCGTTCAGCTTCTGATGCCGCCCCGGCCCGGCCCTTTCGAAATCGGCTACGTCGACGACGCCACCGGCGAGGTCATCGCCACGCTGCCGATCGAGGTCACACCGGTCACGGCGACCCTCACGGCGCCGGACACCGCCGCCGTAGGCTCGGTCGTCGAGGTGGGCTGGACCGGCCCAGACTACGCAGGCGATTACGTCGGCGTCCACCCGGCGGGCGAGCCGGGATGGGACAGCTACTTCTACACCGAGGTCGGCACCCCCGGGGCGCTGACCATGCCCAGCACGCCCGGCGACTACGAGATCACCTACTTCATGGACCAGGAGCGCACGGCCCTGGCCACGGTTCCGATCAGTGTGACCGAGGTCCTCGCCAGCATCACCGCCCCTGCCGAGGCCATGGCCGGCGCCGACATCGAGGTCGCCTGGACCGGGCCCGGCTACGACGACGATTACATCGGCGTCGGCCCTGCGGAGGGCGAGGGGTCGGAGCTCTGGAACCAGTTCACCTATACCCGCGACGGCAGCCCCCTGACCCTGCGGATGCCGATGGGAGAGGGCGAGCACGTCATCACCTATTTCCTGCGGCAGGACCGCGAGCCGCTGGCGCAGGCGACGATCAGCCTGACGATGCCGACGGCCTCCCTGACCGCGCCCGATAGCGCCGTCGCCGGGTCCGAGATCGAGGTGGCCTGGACCGGGCCCGACTACGAGGACGACTACATCGGCATCGGCCCCGCGGAGGGCGAGGGTTCGGAGCTCTGGCAGAACTTCACCTACACGCGCGAGGGCAGTCCCCTGCCCCTGACCGTCCCGGCCGAGGCAGGCGATTACGTCATCACCTACTTCGCCCGTCAGGATCGCAGGCCGCTGGCGCAGGTCCCGATCAGCGTCACGGACCTCGCCGGCAGCATCACCGCCCCCGCCGAAGCCGTGGCCGGGTCGACCATCACGGTCGAGTGGACCGGCCCGGACTACGACGACGACTACATCGGCATCGGACCCGCGGGTGCGGAAGGGTCCGAGGCCTGGACAAACTTCGCCTACACCCGCGAGGGCTCGCCGCTCGAGCTTCTCGTGCCGACCGGACCGGGCGACTACGTGATCACCTATTTCGTGCGGCAGGACCGCTCGGCCCTCGCCACGGCGCCGATCGCGGTCAGCGCCGCCGAGGCCACGCTCAGCGCCCCGGCAAGAGCCGTGGCCGGGTCCACCATCGGCGTCGACTGGACCGGGCCGGATTACGATGGCGACTACATCGGCATCGGGCCGGTCGGGGGCACGTCCTCGGACCAGTGGCAGAGCTACGCCTACACCGAGGCCGGCAGCCCGGCGGACCTCACCCTGCCCGAGACGCCGGGGGACTACGTGATCAGGTACTTTCTCGACCAGGACCGGACGGTGCTTGCCGAGGTGCCGATCACCTTGGAGTAGGGGCAGACGTCGCGCCCGGCCCCGCGGTTCCGCAGGTGCGTTTTCTGGCCAGAATGAAGCAGGAGCCGGAGCGCAGGGGCGACCGGCCGGCGCGCACCGCCCCCTCCTTCACTCTGGCAATCAAACGCATGTCCCGGCCGCAGGGGCCAGGCGCGGCGTCAGAAGTGGATCGCCCGTCCGTAGGCCGACAGGACGCTTTCGTGCATCATCTCGGACAGGGTCGGGTGCGGGAACACGGTCTCCATCAGGTCCTCTTCCGTGGTCTCCAGCTGGCGGCCGACGACGTAGCCCTGGATCAGCTCGGTCACTTCCGCGCCGACCATGTGGGCGCCCAGAAGCTCGCCGGTCTTGGCGTCGAAGATCGTCTTGACCATCCCCTCCGGTTCGCCAAGGGCGACCGCCTTGCCGTTGCCGATGAAGGGGAACTTGCCGACCTTGATCTCGTAGCCGGCCTCCTTGGCCTTGGCCTCGGTCAGGCCGACCGAGGCGACCTGCGGATGGCAGTAGGTGCAGCCGGCGATGGAGTTCGGCTTGATCGGGTGGACGTCGTTCTTGCCCGCGATCAGCTCGGCCACCATGACGCCCTCGTGGGACGCCTTGTGGGCCAGCCAGGGGGCACCGGCGATGTCACCGATGGCATAGAGGCCCTCGACACCTGTGCGGCAGTATTCGTCCGTGACGACATGGGTGCGGTCGATCTTCACGCCCGCCTCCTCGAGGCCGAGGCCCTCCACGTTGCCGACGATGCCGACGGCCGAGATCACGGTGTCGAAGTCGTGGGTCTCGACCTTGCCGCCGACCTCGATGTGGGCGGTGACCTTGCCTTTCGCGCGGTCCAGCTTCTTGACCATCGCCTTTTCCATGATCGTCATGCCCTGCTTGACGAACTGCTTCCTGGCGTGGGCGCTGATCTCCTCGTCCTCGACGGGCAGGACGCGGTCCATCACCTCGACCACGGTCGTCTCGGCGCCGAGGGTGTTGTAGAAGCTGGCGAATTCGATGCCGATGGCGCCCGAACCGATGACGAGGAGCTTCTTCGGCATCCGCTTCGGCTGCAGCGCGTGGCGGTAGGTCCAGACCAGGTCGCCGTCGGCCTCGAGGCCCGGCAGTTCGCGGGCGCGGGCGCCGGTGGCGACGACGATGTTCTTGGCCGTCAGTTCCTCGGTGCCCTTGTCGGTCTTGACCGAGACCCTGCCCTTCCCGGCCAGCCTGGCCTCGCCCATGATCGAGGTGACCTTGTTCTTCTTGAACAGGTGCTTGATGCCGCCCTCCATCTGGGCGGCGACCCCGCGGGAGCGCTTGACGACGGCATCGAGGTCGTATCCCGGCTTCTCGACGCTCAGGCCGAATTCCTTGGCCCGGTGCATCAGGTGGAAAACCTCGGAGGAGCGCAGCAGCGCCTTGGTCGGGATGCAGCCCCAGTTGAGGCAGATGCCGCCGAGGTTCTCGCGCTCGATGCAGACGACCTTCAGGCCGAGTTGCGCCGCGCGGATCGCGGCGACGTATCCGCCGGGGCCGGCGCCGATCACGATGAGGTCGTAGCTTTGTGCCGCCATGGGTCTCCTCCTGGTGGTTCTGCGCCGCCGGCCAGGCGGGCCGGGGCGGAATTGGTTTGACGTTAAACCATTTCGGATCGGGATGTCACCGGGCGGCGCTGCAACTCGGCCATCCGTCGCGTGCAAGACGGCCCGCCCTATCGCTCTGCGCGGACCACGCGGTTCCGGCCATTCTCCTTGGCCTGGTAGAGGGCGGCGTCGGTGGCACGCAGCAGCTGCTCGGGGGTGCCGGCGGTGACAGGGTAGGCCCCGACGCCGCACGAGATCGTGACGCGCGGCAGGCGTGAGCCGAGATAGACCACCTCGGTTGCCTCCACCTCGTTGCGCAAACGGTCGGCCAAGGCTTCGGTGGCGTCGAGATCGCCCTCCGGAACCAGCACGGCGAACTCCTCGCCGCCGACACGGCAGGGCACCTCGTCTTCCGCGAGAATGGTGCGCAGGCGGTCGGCGATGTGCCGCAGTACCTCGTCCCCGGCTTCGTGGCCGTGGGTGTCGTTGAACCACTTGAAGGTGTCGACGTCGAAGGAGATGAGGCCGAAGCCGGTGCCCTTGCGGTCCGAGAGGCCGAGTTCGCGCGTCAGGGCATCCATGAAGTAGCGGCGGTTGTACAGGCCGGTCAGCGGATCGCGGATCGACTGGTCGCGCAGTTCGTCCCGCAGCTTGACGTTGGCGATGGCCATGGAGATGTGCTCGGCGCAGCGGCGGGCGAACTGCCCGTTGCGGTCCATCGAGGCAAGCCCCTCGCCCTGCCCGGCGAAGACGACATGCATCAGGCCCACGGTATCCCCGTGGGCAAGGATCGGCACGCAGATGTATTCGTCCTCGGCCCCCTGGGCGTGGTCGCAGGGGAAGCAGAGCCCGTCGGGGTCGTATTCGTAGGCGCGGCCGCGGCGGAGCGACCAGCAGGTGTCGGCGAGGATGTGTCGGTGCAGGCCGGGCGAATTCCAGTGGCAGACGCCGTCGAGAACGTCGCGCGAGGTGGAATAGGTATAAAGCTCGCCGGACGAGCCCGGCAGCATCCGGGCCATGAAGGTCTGCACGATCATGAAGAGCTCGGACAGCGATTTGCACGATTGCAGCCATTCGTCGAGGCTCGCCAGCTTCTGCGCCTCGTCCTGGCGGGCGCGCTCGCTGGTCAGGATCTCGCGGGCCTTGGCCTCCGCCGCCTCGGACTTGGCGATGGCGGCTTCCAGTTCGTGCTGGGCCTGCCGGGCCTCGGTCACGTCGGTGAAGGTCACGACGTAGGCGCCGTTCCGGGCGGGCCGGCCGGAGGTGAAGACAACCCGGCCGGAGGGCAGGTGCCGGTCGAAGGCGTAGGGCAGGTTGGCGGCGATGCGTTCCTCCGAGCGGATGCGGTCCTCCTCCCGCATCTCGCCCCGCTGGATGGCGCGGTTGCGGAAATCCAGCCGCTCGGTCCCGATCGTCAGGTCGCCGGGTTTCAGCTCGAGCACCTCGAAGACGCGGGTGTTGTGCAATTCGCAGACACCCTCGGCGTTCCAGACGAGGATCCCCTGCTCCATGATGTTCATGATCTCTATGGCGAGATCGGACGCGGGAAAGTCCCCGGCCACGCCGAGGTGCCAGGTCTCGCGCCTGCGTCCCGCCTCGTCCTTCACGCGCCGTCTCCAACGATCCCGTCCGTCAGGACGCTGTCAGAGCCGCGTTGAACAATG
>JAMWZF010000369.1 GCA_024304875.1 Paracoccaceae bacterium | reverse complement strand
CTTCCTGTCGGCGCACAAGGACCGGATCGGACGGGAAGGAACCGTGGATCTGGCGCAGATGTTCGGATGACACGGAAAAAGGGCGGGCCAGGCGCCCGCCCTTTTCGGTTCGACCTGTGAAGTCAGGGCTCCGGCGCGGATCGCGCGGGAGCCCGGACGTCGCTCAGTCCTCCGCAGAGACGGCGGCGGCGATCAGCGCGACCAGGATCAGCGGAATGATCAGGCCGGCGCTGGAGGAGGCGTTGCCGGTGTCCTCGATGATCTCGACCGGGGCCATTTCGACCGGGGGGGCCATGCCGCCGGCGGCGGCGGAACTGGCGAGAAGGCCGAGGGCGGCGGTGGCGGCGGCGGCCGAGCGAAGAAGGGTCATGTGTCAGGTCCTCTTGAGGTGAACGATTGAGGGTAAACTGGTGCGCGGTCACACATTCGTCAACTCCGGCGAGTGGGGCGCGAGGGGCCGGCCGGCGCGGGGCGCGGCGATCAGGCCGATTTGGACAGGTTGGTCCGGTCGTCCCGTGCCGCGCTGTCGGCACCCGAAATCTTGCCCGCTTCCTCGATGAGCACCTTGGGCATGGGCTCCTTCGATCCGGGATAGACGAGGCCCGCCGAGATCACCAGTTTCGCCGCATCCTCGATCGTCATGTCGAGTTCTATGACTTCCTTGCGGTCGAAGAACAGAAGGAATCCCGAGGTCGGATTGGGCGTGGTGGGCACGAAGACCGACAGCATCTCGTCGGGATCGGACTTGGACAGGATCTCGCCCCGCGTCGGGGCGGAGATGAAGCCGATCGCCCAGATGCCGGGCCGGGGATACTGGATCAGGCAGGCCTTTTCGAAATTGGCCTCGGTCTGTGCAAAGATTGTTTCCGCGATCTGCTTCACGCCGTTGTAGATCGACCGGACCACGGGGGTGCGGTCGATCAGGCTTTCACCCCAGGCGAGGAAGCTGCGGCCGATGAAGCCCTTGGCGACCCAGCCGACGATGATGGTGAACAGCAGGAAGATGATGACGCCGACGCCGCGGACGTTGACCTCGATCCGGTCCTCGCCCTCGAGGCCGAGGGAGCGGTTGATCAGCTCGGACGGCTGGTAGGCGTCGGGGATGAAGGGCCAGACGAAGCTGTCGACCCAGCCCACCACCGTCCAGATCAGCCAGACGGTCAGGCCGATGGGAGCGATGACGACGAGGCCGGTGAGGAACGAGTTCCGCAGCGCCGTGACCGGCGACCAGCGGCGCCTCGGTTTGTCGGGGGAGGGTGTGGTCACGTGCCTGGGCTGCCTTCGCGCTGCGCTCTGCCCTATCTAATGCGCCGGGGGGCGGGTCACAACGCACGCCGGCGGCCCGATGCGGGAAAATGCCCGATCAGGCGGCGGCGCTGCCCAAGTTCGCGGCAATTCGCGCGGCAAGGCGGGCGTTGCTCCGCACCAGGGCGATGTTCGCGGTCAGCGAGGCGCCGTCCGTCAGCTCGAAGATCCGCTGCAGCAGGAAGGGCGTGACCGCCTTGGCGGCGATGCCCTGCGCCTCGGCCTCGTCGAGGGCGCGGGCGATGACGGGGGCGAGGGTGTCGGCCGGGATCTCGTCCCCGGCCGGGATCGGGTTCACGACCAGGTGGCCGCCGTCGAGCCCCAGCGCGGTGCGCATGCGCATGGCGGCCGCGATGCCGGCGGGGGCGTCGATCCGCAAGGGAGCGGGCAGGCCGGAGAGCCGCGACCAGAAGGCCGGCACCTCGTCCTGGCCGACGGCGATGACCGGCACGCCGAGGGTTTCCAGCACTTCGAGCGTCTTGGGCACGTCGAGGATCGCCTTCGGCCCCGCGCAGACCACGGTGACGGCGGTGCGGGCCAGTTCCTGCAGGTCGGCGGAGATGTCGAAGCTGTCTTCCGCGCCGCGGTGGACCCCGCCGATGCCGCCGGTGGCGAAGACCTCGATCCCGGCGGCGCGGGCGGCGATCATCGTGGCGGCGACGGTGGTGGCGCCGGTGCGCCCCCCGGCCATGCAGACCGCCATGTCGGCGCGGGACACCTTCATCACATCGGTCGCTTGCGCGAGGGCGGTCAATTGCGCGTCGTCCAGCCCGATGTGCAGGGTGCCGTCCAGGATGGCGATGGTCGCGGGGGTTGCGCCGGCCTCCCGGACGTCCTGCTCGACCTGCCGCGCCGTCTCGACGTTCTGGGGATAGGGCATGCCATGGGTGATGATCGTGCTTTCCAGCGCGACGAGGGGGCGGCCGGCGGCGCGGGCCTCGGTTACCTCGGCGGAGAATGTCAGGGGAAGGTCGATCATCGGGGGGCCTCTCCGGCAACGTATTGGGCGGCGGCGTCGAGCGCGCGGGCGAGCGCCACCGCCGGGTTCGCGCCCTGCACCTCGCTGGCGATATGGGCGGCCATGAAGGTGTCGCCCGCGCCTGTGACGCGGGTGACGAGCACCTCGGGCGGCACGGCGGAGCGGACCTCGCCGCCCGCCGCCTCGGCCGCCATGCGGGCGCCGTCGGTGACGAGCGCCCGGGCCGCGCCGCGGGCGTTGAGGGCCCTGGCCGCCTCGGCGGCATTGATGAAGGAGGCGGCGCAGATCAGCCCGGCCTCCTCGAGGTTGACGTAGAAGGTCGCGCCGGGATGGCCGAGGAGGGGGACGAGCCGCTCCGCCTTTCCGGGGCTGGCCGGGGCGATGCGCAGGTCGGCGGCGGCGAAGAGGGGGGACTGCGCGATCTGGCGGAGGAGGTCCTCGGTCAGGTTGCCGTCGAGCGCCACCGGGCCGGTCCAGGGGCTGTCCGCCGTCGCGAGGCGGCCGTCCTCGAGCGGGCGGAGGATCTTGCCGCCGGCCTGCTCGAGGGAATGGGCGTCGGCGATGGCCGCCACCAGCCCGCCCGCGCCCTCGATCGCCATGTAGCTGTCGGTGGGCAGGTCCTCGGACCGGTAGAGGTAGTCGGTGACGATCCCGAGGGCGCGGGCCTCTGCGGTCAGCGCCTCGCCCTGCCGGTCGCGGCCGACGACGGACAGGAGCGCGGGGCGCAGGCCGAAGCGCACGAGGGTCATGGCGATGTTCATCGCGACCCCGCCGGGCAGGCGCACGATCCGCCCCGGCAGGTCGGAGCCGAGGCGCATGTTCATCGGCGAGCGGCCGATCACGTCCCAGAGGACGGAGCCGATGCAGAGGATGTCCGGGGCGCGGGTCATGGCCGTCCCTTGCACCGGGGCGGGGGCCTGTCTCTTAT
>JAMWZF010000368.1 GCA_024304875.1 Paracoccaceae bacterium | reverse complement strand
GGTATATCCCGCGCGGCTGGGGGCACAAGCGAACCCTGCGAAACCGTTACTCCCTCCCGGCCCGCATCAGCATCCCGAAGAGGTCGCGCGGGTCGTCCGGATCGGCGATCATGTCGAGGTCCTCGTAGAGGTCGGTTCCTTCAATCGCATCGCGCACATAGGCGAGGGCCGAGAAATCCTCGATCGCGAAGCCGACCCCGTCGAAAAGCGTGATCTGGTCTGCATGGGTCCGTCCCGGCGCCTCGCCCCGCAGGACCTGCCACATCTCGGTCACGGCGAAATCCTCGGGCATCTGCTGGATCTCGCCCTCGATGCGGGTCTGGGGCGTGTATTCGGTGAAGACGGTGCTGCGCGCCACGATGTCCGGGTGCAGTTCGGTCTTGCCCGGGCAGTCGCCGCCGATGGCGTTGATGTGCACGCCCGCGCCGACCATGTTGTCGGTCAGGATCGTGGCGTACTGCTTGTCGGCGGTGCAGGTGGTGATGATCTCGGCCCCCTCCATCGCCTCTTCCGGCGTGGCGCAGGCGGTCAGGCTCAGGCCCGCGCCGCCGAGGTTGCGCACCAGCTTCTCTGTCGCGGCCCGGTCGATGTCGTAGAGCCGCAGGGTGTCCACCCCGCAGACTGCCTTCATCGCCAGCGCCTGGAATTCCGACTGGGCGCCGTTGCCGATCATCGCCATGGTCCGCGCGTCCTTCGGCGCAATCGCCCGCGCCACCATGGCCGAGGTCGCCGCCGTGCGCAGGGCCGTCAGCACCGTCATCTCGGAGAGAAGCACCGGGTAGCCGCTGTCCACCGTGGCCAGCAGGCCGAAGGCGGTTACGGTCTGGAGGCCCGCGCGCGTGTTCTTGGGATGCCCGTTGACGTACTTGAAGCCGTAGACCTCGCCGTCCGAGGTCGGCATCAGCTCGATCACCCCGTCGCGGGAGTGCGAGGCGACGCGCGGCGTCTTGTCGAAGAGCTCCCACCGGCGGAAGTCGGCCTCGATGCGGTCGGCGAGGCCGCGCAGCATCTCCTCCACGCCGATCCGGTGGACCAGCCGCATCATGTTGGCGACGCTGACGAAGGGAACGTAGGCGAGGTCGGAGGGCAGGGGCGGGGTCATCCGTGGCTCCGTGTCGGGCGGTCGAAGACGCGGCGGCCGAAGAGCGAGGCGGTCATGTCCACCATCACGCTCGCCGTCTTGCCGCGCTCGTCGAGGAAGGGGTTCAGTTCGACGAGGTCGAGCGAGCAGACCCGGCCGCTGTCGTGCAGCATCTCCATCACGAGGTGCGCCTCGCGGAAGGTCGCGCCGCCGGGGACGGTGGTGCCGACGGCGGGGGCGATGGCGGGGTCGAGGAAATCGACGTCGAGGGACACGTGCAGGATCCCGTCCGCGGCCTCGACCCTGTCAAGAAACCGGCGGAGCGGCTTGCCGATGCCGTGCTCGTCGATCTCGCGCATGTCGACGGCCTCCATCTCGGTGCCCTCGATGGCGGCGCGTTCCTCGGGATCGACGGAGCGCAGGCCGATCAGGCAGACGTTTTCGGCCGGAACGGGGGCCTCCAGCGGCGGGAAATCCTCGAAGCCGGGCAGACCCGTGACATAGGCCAGGGGCGTGCCGTGCAGGTTGCCGGACCCGGTGGTCATCGGCGTGTGGTAGTCGGTGTGCGCGTCGAGCCAGAGGACGAAGAGCGGCCTGCCCCGTGCCTGCGCATGGGCCGCCATGCCGGCCACGGTGCCGAGCGAGAGGGAATGGTCGCCGCCCAGGAAGACGGGGGTGCCCGCTTGGGCCGCCTCCTTGGCGGCCTGTGCCAGTGTCCCGGTCCAGGCGATCGTCTCGGCATAGGCGTGCAGCACCTCGCGGGGCGGGCGGGCCTCGGGCAGGGCGCCGGGAGACAGGTTGCCCCGGTCGGTCACCTCATGGCCCAGCCCGGTCAGCGCCTCGGCCAGCCCGGCGGTGCGGTAGGCGTCCGGCCCCATCATGCAGCCGCGGCGGCGCTTGCCGCTGTCGACGGGGGCGCCGATGAGGATGAGAGGTGTGGGGGGCATGGGGGGCTCGTCGGTCGATTGCAGTTTGCGATATGGGACGTGACCGATGGCCCGTTGGCAAGGGTGCCGTGCCGCAAGC
The DNA here is from genome assembly GCA_024304875.1 of Paracoccaceae bacterium. GTDB lineage: Bacteria > Pseudomonadota > Alphaproteobacteria > Rhodobacterales > Rhodobacteraceae > JAMWZF01. Next base: position 1,112 of record JAMWZF010000368.1, on the reverse strand, counting down.
CCTTCGCGAAGCTCAGGGCATCTCCGCACTTCAGACGATCCACCGGATCGTTTGATTTGCCGCGCAAACCGTTTGTGATGGTGGAGCCGATCGGGATCGAACCGACGACCTCGTCATTGCGAACGACGCGCTCTCCCAACTGAGCTACGGCCCCACTGGCGCGCTATGTGCGACCTGCGCCGGCCAGAGTCAAGCCGGGGACGGGTCCCGCGCGAACGAGCCTGCCGGGCCGATCCCGACCCAATGCGGTCCCCCGATCCGGCCCCCCGGAAGGCGGGGGCCTTAACAGACAGTTAACCATCTTCTGACAGGCTGCGGGTCATGCGTGGCGTGGTGTGGGGTCTGGTCCTCGGGGCCATCGGCTCGGCAGCGGCGGCCGGGCCCTGGCTGCGCGAGGAGGGGGCGCTGTTCCTCTCCTTCGGCCAGAACATGGCACTCAGCGATGGCGCCCGGCTGCCCGTCAACGTGGACCCGAACGCCTATGCCGAATGGGGCGCGACCGAGCGGCTGACCCTTGCCTTCTCGCTCTATTCCGGAGACGCGGGACGCGAGACCACCCTCGAAACCAGGGCCCTGAGTGCCCTCGCGCTGCCGGAGGGCTGGGGGGTCGCCTCGGTCTACTCCGGTCTTGGTGCCCGCAGGATCGAGGGAGAGGGCGGGACCGAGCCCCTGCTGCTCGGCGGCATCGCCTGGGGCCTGGGGCTGGAGACAGGCTGGATCGCCGCCGAGGTCCAGCTGACCGTGGAGCCGCGCACCGGGGACGCCGAAGGCAAGGTGGACCTCACCTGGGGCCACAGCTGGACCGACCGCTGGGCCGGTTACGTCACCCTCACCGCCGGCGAGGGGCACACGGGCGACTTCTACGCCAAGGTCGCGCCCACGGCGATCCTGCGTCTGTCGGATCGGACGCGGCTGACCTTCGGCGTCACCCAGGCCCTGACCGGCGACAAGGGGACCGGCCTGACGATCGGCAGCTGGCTGGAGTTCTGAGGGGCCCGGCAGGGCTCTTTCAGCGGGTCAGGAGGTTGCCGGCTCCGGACAGCGGCGGAAGGCCGCGACCTCGGGCGCGGCGCCGGCGAGGGGGATCTCGAGGGCCTTGCTGCCGGAGAGGG
>JAMWZF010000367.1 GCA_024304875.1 Paracoccaceae bacterium | reverse complement strand
CAGGGCGGGGAGGACGGCGGTCTCGGCCCGGCGCTCCACCGGGCGGCCGGAGGCCTCGGAGACGCGGGTGACGACCGAGAGGGCCAGCGGCCAGCCGGCGGCGTCCATCTCGGGCAGGGCGAGGGGCAGGGTCGCGCTTCCGTCCTCGGCGGTGCGCCCGTTGAAGCTGGCGGTGCGGATGCCGGGGCGGTCCTCGTAGCTGCCGAAGACGTAACCGGGGTAGTCGTCGAGGGTGCGGGCGGCGCGCAGCGTCGCCTCGCCCTCGATGGAAAGGTCCGCACCGGGGGCGCCGAAGAGGTAGCGGGCGGTCAGGTCCATCTCGCCGCCCGAAGCGGGCAGCATGTCGGGCAGAGTCAGCTCGAAGTCGATCCGCTCGGGCAGGAAGTCCTCGACCAGCACGGTTTCGGTCCGCAGGGGGGCGTCGTCGGGGTCGGTATGCAGCGCCACGGTCCAGGCGCCACGGGGGGCGGTCGTCGCGACGGGGAGGTCGAAGACATGGCCGCCGGCGAGGTCATTCGTCGAGACGTGGCGGGAGTATTCCACGCCATCGGGGCGGCTGAGGATCGCGGTGAGGGGGACGCCGGGGAGCGCCTCTGCCCGGTCGCCCCGCATCAGGGCGGTGACGTGGATCACCTCACCAGCGCGGTAGGCGCCCCGGTCGGTGGCGAGGAAGACGTCGATGGGCGGGGCAGGCTCGCGGCCCTCCACTCCCCGGTCGGAGAGGTCGAAGGCGGGGCCGGTGAGCGACAGGAAGGCCATGTCGTCGCCTTGGCGGACCGTGACGAGGGCCGGTTCGGCAGAGCCGCTGCCGCGGGTCAGGCCGGGGGCGAATTGCGCGACGCCTTGCGCGTCCGTCACCGCCTCGCCCAGCACCGCGTTGGCGCGGGAGAGGAGCGTGACCTCGGCCCCTGTCGTCGCCGTGGCGTCGCCGAGGGAGCGGACCGAGACAGTCAGCCCGTCGGTCCCCTGCATCGTCGAGATGCCGTGGTCGGAGAGGATGAACCACTGCCAGGCGGGCGGGTTTTCCCACTCGTCGACCTCCGGAATTGCAGCCTTGAGGACGTAGACCCCGGCGGGCTGGCCGGCGATGGCCTCGGTCATCGGCAGGCGGGCGGTGACGTCGCGGTTGAGCTCCATCGGCACGGTGGCGGTGCCCTGCCAGATCTCGGTCCCGATGCTGTCCTGAAACTGGTCTGCCTCCCAGCTCGACAGGGGCGCGGCGAAGTAGTTCTCCTGCATCGCCTGGACGATGGCCCGGTCGGAGACGCGGTAGAGCGTGAAGTCCGCCTCGGTGAGGTTCACCGCCTCGACCGGGATCGCGATCTCGCCCATGCGGGGCAGGACGTAGGCGTTGGAGGCGAACTTGAGCGAAGGCGCGCGGTCGCGGACGTAGAGGGTGAGGTCGGCGGCGCGGGCCAGCGTCTCGCCGCTGGCGGCGGGAAGACCCTCGCGCAGGGTGAACCGGTAGCGGGCGCCGTGTTCGACGCCCTCGATGCAGAGCTGCGCGCCCTCGGCGGTGACGGTCAGGGCCGGGTCGGGAAGCTGGACGTAATTGGCGTAGTCGACGCCGGTGCGGGCCAGGTCCTCATTGAAGACGGCGCAGATGCGGGGCTGGGCGGCATCGCTGTCGACCTGGGTGTCGCTGACGCGGAAGCCGTAACGCGCGATGGCGTCGTCCAGCAGGGTCTCGACGTCCCGGCGGGGCTGGATGGACTGGGCGAGGCGCAGGGCGTCGATCATCCGGCGGCCGCGGCCGTTCTCCTCGAGAGCCTCGGCCAGTTCGATCAGGGCGCCGACCTGCGCCGGCCCTTCGGTCGCGCGGAGGTAGCCGTTGATCGCGGCGGGGACGGCGCGGGCGCGGATGTCGCGCGTCTGCTCGTCGTCCGAGGGGATGGTGCGGGAGAGCCGGGCGTATTCCGTCCAGAGGTCGGGCTGGTCGGTCAGCGCCACGGCGGCGCCGGTGAGGCGGAAGGCGCCGGTGAGGTCGCCCGCCCCGCGCTGGGCCTGGGCGGCGCGGATCAGCTCGACGCCGGTATTCTCGTCCACCGCGTGCAGCCTGCCGATGCGGCCGGCGAGGTCGCGGGCGGCACTCAGGTCGGCGGGGCTGAGGAAATCGTCCAGCTCCGCCGCGCGGGCGGACGCCTGCGACATTACTTGCGGCAGGGTCGGGTAGATCCGGGCCGAGATCGCCCCGTCGTAGGGGCTGGTCGCGCTCACGCCTTCCTTGGGGAAGCAGGAGCCGTTGCGTTCGTTGAAGGTGAAGGCCTCGCACCGGGGGTTGGCGAGGCAGGCGTTCTGGCAGGCGTCCAGCGTGGTGTCGAAGATGTTGGCGAGGTCGGCGCCGACAAAATCGAGGTTCCGGCTGATCGCGACCCGCCGGTCAGGGACCGGGCTGTCGTCCTGTGCGAGAGCCCCGGTGCCGGGTAGTGCGAGGGCGGCGGCGAGGGCGAGGCGGACGAGAACGCGGTGCATGGAAAACTCCCTGGGCGCAATGCCGTCAGGTTGCCATGCGGCGCGAGAGGGGCGCAACGATTCCCCGGTGCAGGGTTTCCTTACCTTTGGTGCCTGCTCGGAGTAAGGAGCCGACCCGTCGGCGGCCGCGGTCCGGCGATCCGACGGGAGTGCGGGGCACTTTATCTCAGCCAAGTCCGCGTGCCCTGCGAACGTCTCGCGAGCGTCAGCCAATCGCCGGGCCGGGGGGCGGCCCGGCGATGGGGCGGCGGCCTACGGCCTTGATTCCGCCCCTGTACGTTGACCGGCCTTCAGGTTCGGAGACGCGTCGTCGACGACGCGTTTCCCCCGCCCGGACGGAGCCCCTAATTCAGCAGCCCCGCATGGACCATCGCGTCGCGGATCTGGGCCTTGGTGCCCTCGGACAGCGGCACCAGCGGCGAGCGGACCTCGGCGGAGCATTTGCCGAGCAGGGACAGGCCGTACTTGGCCCCCACCAGCCCCGGCTCGGCAAAGATCGCCTCGTGCAGGGGCATCAGCCGGTCCAGCAACTCCAGCGCGCGAGAGTAGTCCCCCTCCAACGTCGCCTCCTGGAAGCGAGCGCAGAGGCCGGGGGCCACGTTCGCCGTGACCGAGATGCAGCCGACCCCGCCGTGGGCGTTGAAGCCGAGGGCGGTTGCGTCCTCGCCCGACAGCTGGATGAAGTCCGGCCCGCAGCGGCGCCGGGTCTTGGGCACGCGGGCGAGGTCGCCGGTCGCGTCCTTCACGCCGACGATCATCT
>JAMWZF010000366.1 GCA_024304875.1 Paracoccaceae bacterium | reverse complement strand
ACAGGAAAGGACGACCCGATGCCCTGGGACCGCAACCAGATGGCCGCCCGCGCGGCGCAAGAGCTCGAAGACGGAATGTACGTCAACCTCGGCATCGGCATCCCGACGCTGGTGGCCAACTACGTCGGCGACAAGGACATCACGCTCCAGTCCGAGAACGGGATGCTGGGCATGGGACCCTTCCCCTTCGAGGGCGAGGAGGACCCCGACCTGATCAACGCCGGCAAGCAGACGATCACCGAACTGCCCAAGACCGCCTATTTCGACAGCGCCACCTCCTTCGGCATGATCCGGGGCGGCAAGATCGCCGCCGCGATCCTGGGCGCGATGGAAGTGGCCGAGAACGGGGACCTCGCGAACTGGATGATCCCCGGCAAGCTGGTCAAGGGCATGGGCGGGGCGATGGACCTCGTGGCCGGGGTCGGCAAGGTCATCGTCGTCATGGACCACCAGAACAAGGCCGGCGAGTCCAAGGTGCTCAAGGAATGTACCCTGCCCCTGACCGGGACGGGTGTGGTGAACCGGATCATCACCAACCTGGGGGTGCTCGACGTGGTCGAGGGGGGCCTCCGGATCGTCGAGACGGCCGAGGGCGTGACCGAGGAGGACCTGCGCGCCGCGACCGAGGCGACGATCGTGAACTGACCGCCTCTCACGACAAGGTGACACCCCGCCGGGCCCGTCGCCGGCGGGCTTTTTCGCGCAGCGGGCAATTACTCCGGCCGGACGCCGGACCCGCATCGGCCCCTGTCTCGTTGTCCCTCTGACCCGCCCGCGCGGCGGCCCCAGACAGCGAGGAGGCATCCCATGCCCAAGGACACTATCAACGGCGTCGATCTCCATATCGACGACCACGGCGGCACCGGCCGCCCGGTCATCCTGATCCACGGCTGGCCCCTCTCGGGCGCCGCCTGGGAGCACCAGGTCCCCGCCCTGAAGGACGCCGGCTACCGCGTGATCACCTATGACCGGCGCGGCTTCGGACGGTCGGGCAAGCCGGAGAGCGGGTTCGACTACGACACCCTCGCGCGGGACCTGCACGGGGTGATCGAGCGGATGGACCTGCGGGACGTCACCCTCGTCGGCTTTTCGATGGGTGGCGGCGAGGTGGCCCGCTACGTCGGCACTCACGGCACCGAACGGCTGCGTTCGGTCGTCTTCGCCTCCGCTGTGACGCCCTACATGATGAAGACCGAAGACAACCCCGAAGGCCCGCTGACCGAGGAGGCCGCCGAGGAGATGGAAGGCGGCCTGAAATCCGGGCGCGAGGAGTTCTTCGACGGCTTCACGAAGGATTTCTTCTCGGCCGGGGACGATCTGAAGGTGGACGAAAGCGACCGGCAGAAGGCGATCCAGCTCTGCCTTCAGTCCGACCAGACCGCCGCCCTCGGCTGCATGGAGGCCTTCGGAACCACCGACTTCCGGCAGGACCTCGAGAAGATCGACGTGCCCTGCCTCGTCCTGCACGGCGACGCCGACGGCATCGTGCCGATCGAAGGGTCGGGGCACCGGACGCAGCGCGCGGTGCAGGGCAGCAGCCTGCACGTGATCGAGGGGGCGCCGCACGGCTGCAACGTCAGCCACGCCCAGGCCTTCAACGCGGCGCTCCTGCGCTTCCTCTGAGCCGGCGCACCATGCCCCTGCGAAGGGCCGCGTTCCGCACGCGGCCTTTCGGTGGTAGCACTCGGGGTGCCGCCGCACCCGGAGTGTTCCATGCCCGCCGATGCCCCCGTCCTCGACCCCCAGGGCACCCTGACCCTGCAGACCGTGCCGATGCCGGCAGACACCAATGCGGGCGGCGATGTCTTTGGCGGCTGGGTGGTCAGCCAGATGGACATCGCCGCCGGGACGATGGCGATGGACCGGGCGCAGGGCCGCTGCGCCACCGTCGCGATCGAGGCACTGCGCTTTCATGCGCCGGTGCTCGTGGGCGATCTGTTTTCCGTCTTCACCCGGATCACCCGGACGGGCCGCACTTCGATCACCATGCATGTCGAGGCCTGGGTCCGCCGTCAGCGCACCGGCGAGCGCCAGATGGTGACCGAGGGTGATTTCACCTTTGTCGCCATTTTCACGTCGGGCAAGACGCGCCCCCTGCCACCGGAGCCGACCCCATGACCGAGATCACCGAAGAGATGACCGACAGCAAGGGCCGGTTCGTCTGGCGGACCGAGGCCGGAGAGGCCGAGATGACCTTCTCGGTCACCTCGCCCGAGCTGCGGATCGTGGACCACACCGAGGTGCCCCGCGCCTTCGCGGGTCAGGGGATCGGGCTCAAACTGGTGGAGCATCTGGTCGCCGATGCCCGTGACAAGGGTTACCGGGTTGTTCCCCTCTGCCCCTTCGTCAACCGGATGCGCGCCAGACATCCCGAATGGGCGGACGTCTTCCAGGTTTGAACCCAAGGGCGACCGGCACACGGCCCGGCTGTCGAAGGCTGTCTCTGTCGAGACGCTTCGTAGTCACGGCGGTGCCATGCCCGATTTGACCTGGCCAAGCCTGGAGCGAGACATGCTCGCTCGCGCCCGGTGGTGCGCCGCCTGGGACGCGACTCAACTCCAGATAGCAAGGACTCCAGAACGTTAACGTTCCAGAGTCGAAAATTGCTGGACAACGCCATGGCATTATTGGACATTCCACCTTCTGCGCCTGCGCCTCCCGCCGCGAATTTACGGACTATCAACCCTCCCTGAACCGCGCTTCAAAATCGTTTCGATCTGCGCAACAACGTCATCGTTTCGCCCCAATCCGTCGCTATTTCGGCGTCAAATGACGATGAGCAGTTCAGACCCCCTCGCGCCGCAGACCGTGGCCCATGAACGCAGTACCGCCCGGCGGGATCTTCTCCTTCTCGGCGGTCTGTTCGTGCTGGTCATCGGCGGGCTTTTCGCCCTCGCCCAGGCCACCGGCTGGGAAGAGACGGCGGTGCATCTTCGGATGCTCGGCCCGGCTCAGATCGGCCTCCTCCTCGGTCTTTCCCTGGTCAACTATCTCCTGCGCGGCCTGCGCTGGCACCTCTTTGCCCGCAGGCTCGGCCTGCCGACGACGCTGGTGCAGGACCTGCGGCACTTCCTCGGCGGGTTCGCGATGTCGGTCACTCCCGGCCGGGTGGGAGAACTGATCCGGATGCGCTGGCTGCGCAGGGAAACCGGCTGGGCGATCGAACGGACGGCGCCCCTCGTCCTGGTCGACCGGGCCGCGGACCTCGCCGCCATGGCGATCCTCCTCGCGCTC
>JAMWZF010000365.1 GCA_024304875.1 Paracoccaceae bacterium | reverse complement strand
GTCCGGTGGGCGGCACGCGACCGGCGATTCCGGCCCCAGACACTTGTTTCGGACTGGAGACACCAATGATCGACGCCCTCGTGGGGGACAATGGCGCGGTGATCGCGCTGGTCATCCTCGTCCTGCTGTTCGTGGCCTTCGCGGTCGAGAAATACCCGCCGGAGGTGACGGCCGCCGGCGCCGCGGCGCTGTTCATCGTGCTTGGCCTGGTGCCCACGGACGACGTGATGGACGTCTTCTCGAACTCCGCCCCGATCACCATCGCGGCGATGTTCGTCGTCTCGGGGGCGCTGGTGCGGACCGGCGTGCTGGACGCGCTGGCCGACCTCGTGATCGGGCGGGCGCAAACCCGGCCGATCCTCTCTGTCGGCGTCTTCATCTTCGCCACCATCGCCGCCTCGGCCTTCATGAACAACACGCCGGTGGTGCTGGTCCTGATCCCTGTGGTGATCCGGCTGGCGGCGAGCCTGAACCTCGCCTCGACCCGGCTTCTGATCCCCCTCAGCTACGCCGCCATCCTGGGCGGGACCTGCACCCTGATCGGCACCTCGACCAACATCCTCGTGGACGGGGTCGGCCGGGATAACGGACTGGAGCCCTTCGGGATCTTCGAGATCGCCCCCGTCGGCATCGTCGTGGCGCTTGTGGGCGGGCTGGCTATGCTGGTCCTCGGGCCGCTCCTGCTGCCCTCGCGTCCGCAGCGGGACACCGATGCAGGCAAGGGGGCCGAGACCGCCTTTCTGTCCGAGGTCACGGTTCTGGCCAACTACCCGCAGATCGGCCAGCCGATCGGCGGGATCGCCGATTTCCAGCGCAGCGGAATCCGGGTGACGGGCGTGCGCCGGGGCGCTCGGGTGGAGCGCTCGGGCCTGGCCGATCTGGAGCTGGCGAAGGGCGACGCGCTGATCGTCGTGGCGCCGACCTCGGAGCTGCTGACATTCGCGGAGCGGCCGGGCCTTCGGGTGGGCCTGCGGCGGACCCTCGAACTGGACCCCGAGGCGCAGATCCGCGTGGCCGAGGCCATCGTGACGCCCTCGCGGCGGTCCTCGGGTCTGCGGATCGCCGACCTCGCCCTTGGCCGCCGGGCGGGGATGCGGGTGCTGGGGGCCTTCCGGCCCGGTCATTCGGTGGCCGGTGCGGACCTCTCGAGCGTGCGCCTGCGCCCCGCGGACAAGCTGCTGCTCGAAGGCACGTCCGAAGGGTTCGAGGAACTGGCCCGCTCCGGCGACGTGGTCTCGGTCACGGTGCCCGGCGGGCGGGCCTACCGCCGCAGGCAGGCGCCGATCGCGGTGCTGGCCCTGGTGGCCATCGTGGGGCTCGCGGCGCTCGACGTCATGCCCATCGGCATCCTCGCCCTGGTCGGCGTCGCGGCGATCCTGCTGCTGCGCTGCATCGACAACGACGAGGCCTGGTCCTCGATCGACGCCTCGATCCTGGTGCTGATCTTCGCCATGCTGATCGTCGGCGCGGGTCTGGAGCATACCGGCGCGGTCGAGATGATCGTGGGATGGGTCTCGCCCCTGCTGGCGGATCTGCCGCCGATCCTGCTGCTGGCGGCGGTCTACGTCCTGGGGTCCTTCCTGACCGAGGTGGTGACGAACAACGCCGTGGCCGTGATCCTAACGCCCATCGTGATCGGCCTCGCGACGCAGCTGGGCGTGGACCCGCGCCCCTTCGTCGTGGCGGTCATGTTCGCCGCGTCGGCCAGCTTTGCCACGCCCATCGGCTATCAGACCAATACGCTGGTCTACGGGGCGGGGAACTACACCTTCACCGACTTCCTCAAGATCGGGGTGCCGATGAACCTGATGGTCGGACTGGCGGCGGTGATGGTGATCCCGGTGTTCTTTCCGCTGTAGGGCCGAAACGAAAAAGGGCCCCGTGCGGGGCCCCTCCGTCCGGCGCTGCGGCGGGCGTCACTTGGACGACGGCCCGATCATCATGACCATCTGGCGGCCTTCCATCTTGGGAAAGTTCTCCACCTTGCCGACTTCCTTGGTGTCCTCGGCCACCCGCTCGAGCAGTTCGCGCCCGAGATTCTGGTGCGCCATCTCGCGGCCGCGGAAGCGCAGGGTGACCTTCACCTTGTCGCCGTTCTCGAGGAACTTGAAAACGTTGCGCATCTTGACGTCGTAGTCGTGGGTGTCGGTGTTGGGGCGGAACTTCACCTCCTTCACCTCGATCGTCTTCTGCTTCTTGCGGGCCTCGCTCTCGCGCTTCTGCTGTTCGTACTTGAACTTGCCGAAGTCCATGATCTTGCACACGGGCGGCTCTGCGTTGGGCGAGATCTCGACCAGGTCGAGGCCGGCCTCTTCGGCCATCGCCATGGCGCGGGCGGGGGTGACCACGCCGACGTTTTCGCCTTCGGCGCCGATCAGTCGAATTTCCGGGGCCCGGATGCGGTCGTTTACTCGGGGGCCGGTGTCGCGCGTGGGCGGCGCGTTATGGGGTCTGCGGGCTATAGCCGTTGTCCTTTCAGTCGTTTCGGTCGGGGTTCGAGGTGGCGCACAAGGTAAGGGGCGGGGCCGGGCGGATCAACCGGATATTCGGCCCTCGCGTGCCTTTGGCAGGCGGGCCTTGCTCTTGCGGGTTGGCAGGGGATACGGCATCTGCAAGATGAAGCCGGGGCTGTGGATGGATTGGCCCCTCGCGCCACCTGTGGGGAAGTCCAGAGTCATGAGCCAGAACAAGATCATCGCAGCCGTCATCGCCCTCGTGGCCGTCGTCGCCGGCATCTTCGCCTTCCGTAACGACGCCGCGCGCCCGACGCCCGAGACAATGGCCGAGGCGGCGGAGCACGCGCAGGAGAGCGTGGAGGCCGCGGGCGAGGCGGCCGAGGAGGCCGTGGCAGCCACGGGCGAGATTGCCGAGGAACTGGCCGAGACCGCCCAGGAGGTCGTCGAGGAAACCGCCGAGACCGTAGAGGAGGCGGCCGAGGAGGCGCTCGAAACCGTCACCGACGAAGGCGAGGACACAGCCGAGGCGGCTCCGGGCGAGGATGAGGCTGCCGCCGAGGCCGAGGAGGCACTGGCCGACGAGGCGGACGCCGCCGAGTCGACCGAAGAGACCGGCTCCGAGGCGACGGAACCGGCCGAAGCCGACGCCGTCGAAGAGACGCCGGCCGAGGATGCCGACGGTGCGGCCGCGCCCGAGGCCCCGGCCGAAGACATGACGGACGAGGATATGGCGGACGAGGCTCCGGCCGACGCCGATGCGACGGAAGAGCCGGCGGAGGAGA
>JAMWZF010000364.1 GCA_024304875.1 Paracoccaceae bacterium | reverse complement strand
GGTCCCAGACCGCGCCGGTGCCGAGCCGCGCGGCGGTGTTCGACAGCACCAGCGCCCGCACCAGGTCCGGCCGCTTCACCGCCAGCCCGATCGCCGCCAGCCCGCCCATGCCGTGGCCGAGGAAGACGGCATCGCGCAGGCCCAGCCCGTCGCAGACCGCTTCCGCATCGCCGACGATACGCCCCATCGGATAGGGCGCCGGCGGCACCTCGGACTCCCCGTGCCCCCGCGCATCGTAGCGCACCACCCGCAGGGCCCGCGCGAGCACCGGCGCGACCGCGTCGAAAGCGCCCGCCTCCAGCCCCAGCCCGTGCGCCATCAGCAGCGCCGGAGCCTCCTCGGGCCCGTCCACGCGCACCGCGATGCGGCAGTCCGTGCTGTCAATCGTCCGCATGGGTCATCCTTCGGGATCGGGGGGGAAGTCGCGGTTCGGGCCGGCGGGCGTGCCGCGGCCCGAACCCGCTGTTGCCCGGCTCCGAGGCCCCGAACGGGCCGTCAGGAGAAACCGGACATCCTCCCTGGCGCGGGACATGACCCGATGGCCGGGGAAATGTCAACATATCCCTTACCTTACGTTAGCGTTACCCGGCCTGATATGCGCTCGGAAACGCCCGCGCCTCCAGCCGATCACCTGGCCAAGGCATGTTCCTCCACGATCTCATGGAGCCCCGGGCTATCGGCGTCGCGCGGGAGAATCAGGCTTCACCTCGAAGCCGGCGATGGTGGAATCGGTCATGGCATCTCTCCGGCTGTCCCCGGTCCGGCGCCAGCTGCGGCGGGCGGATCGCGGCTGACGGCAGCTACACGGTGTTCGGCGAGTGCGCGACCCTGACCGGCTCAGCCCGCCAGCGCCCGCGCGAACATCTCCGTGTCCACGTTCCCGCCCGAGATGGTGCAGATCACGTCGTCGCCCTCCACCGCCCCCGGGTGGAACAGCGCGGCCGCCAGGGCGATGGCGCCGCCCGGCTCGGCCACCACGCGCAGTCGCTCGAAGGCCAGCTTCATCGCCCGCAGGCAGTCCGTCTCCGGCACCACGATTCCCGGTCCGCAGAGACGGTGCATGATCGGGAAGGTGATCTCGCCCGGCGCAGGGGTCAGGATCGCGTCGCAGATCGACCCCGAGGCCCTCTCGTTGCTCTCGATCCGGCCCGGTCCCTCGCCTCGGCCGCCTGCGCCGCGATCTCGAGCCCGACCGAGGCCTGCCCCGCGATGACCATCGGCTCGTCGTAGGGGCGCACCAGGGTCAGGCCCCGCTCGGCCGCCAGGGCCGCGCCGATCTCCTCCCGGCTCTCGCCGCCCCGGTCATACAGCACCACCTCGCCGCCCAGGGACGCCGTGTTCGCCCGCTTCACCGCCGGCGCGTCCGAGGGCATGACGATGACGGACGGCACCCCCAGCAGGGTCGCCGCACGGGCGATGCCCTGGGCGTGGTTGCCGCTGGAATAGGCGAGGATGCCGCGGGCGCGGACCTCCTCGGGCAGGGCCGTCAACGCCGACCAGGCGCCGCGGAACTTGAACGACCCGGTGTGTTGCAGGCACTCCGCCTTGACCCAGACCCGCCGGCCCGCGATCTCGTCGAGGAAGGGCGAATTGAGCAGGGGCGTGACGCGTGCATGGCCCTTCAGGCGCTCCGCGGCGGCGCGGATGTCGGCGATGCTCACCGGGGCAGTGTGCTGATCCATGCGGTCAGGACCTCCAGGCTTTCGGGTTCGTCGAGGAAGGGGACATGGCCGCGGTCCGGCACCTCGGCATAGCCCATGTCCGGGCGGCGGCGGGCCATCTCGGCGGCGGTGGCGGCGCTCAGCAGGTCCGAGTTCGCGCCCCGGACCAGGCAGAGCGGCAGGCCCTCCAGCGCATCGAACAGGGGCCAGAGATCGGGCGCCGGCTGGCCCGCGCCCGCCAGCACCGCCTCGCGCAGGGCGGGGTCGTAGCGGATGCGCAGACCCTCCGGCGTTTCCTCGTAGTGGGCCTCCACCTCGGCCCGCCAGCGGCTATCGGGCACATCCCGGAAGGCCACCCAGTTGCGCTTGCGGAAGGCGACGGCCTCCGCGTAGGTCTTCTGGCCGGGGTCCTTGCCGACATAACCCCCGATGACCTTGAGCCCGCCCGGGTCGATCACCGGCCCGATGTCGTTGAGGGCCACGCCGGTCAGCCGGTGCTTCTGCGCCGCCGCGATGCCCATGGCGATCAGCCCCCCGCGCGAGGTGCCGAGGATCGCGGCCCGCTCCAGGCCGAGGTGATCCAGAAGGGCCAGCGCATCCTGCGCCTCCTGCTGCAAGGTATAGGTCGCGGCCCCGGTGAAGGCCGAGCGCCCCCGGCCGCGGTAGTCCATCCGGATCAGGCGGCAGGGCAGGTGCGGCGCGACGTGGTCGAAGTCGCGGACGTTCCGGGTCAGGCCGGAGAGGGCCAGCACCGCCGGCCCCGCGCCCGCGTCCTCGTAGTAGAGCTCCGCCCCGTCCGCCGCGGTGAATGTCGCCATCAGGTCAGCCCCTCCACCGCGGTCAAATCCGTCGCCTCATGCGCCGGATCGCCCCAGAGCCGGTCGCGCGGCGCGCCGGCCCGGTTGACCCAGAGCGTCGTGAACCCGTAACCCGCCGCCGCCGCCGCGTCCCATCCGTTCGACGACACGAACAGGACATCCGCCCGCGCCCCGCCGAACCGCGCGCCGACAAGGTCATAGACCTCCGGCGCGGGCTTGAAGACGCCCACCTCCTCGACCGACAGGATCGCGTCGAGATGCCCGCCGACCCCCGCGCTCTCCACCGCCGCCTCCAGCATGGCCGGCGACCCGTTCGACAGGATGCCGGTGTTCAGCCCCTTCGCCTTCAGCCCGGCCAGCACCCCCGGCACCTCCGGATAGGCCCCGAGCCGCCAGTAGAGATCCAGAAGCGGCTGGCGCAGCCCGGCCCCGAGGTCCTGCGCCTCCAGCGCCCAGTCGAGGGCATCCTGCGTCACCTGCCAGAAGTCGCAATGCCGCCCCGCCGTGGCGCGGAGCCAGGTGTAGGAGAGCTGCTTGGCCCGCCAGTCCTCGGCCAGCCGGGGCCAGGCCTCGGCCAGGGCCGGATGATCCTCCGCCGCCTCGCGCGCCGCCGCGGAAACGTCGAAGAGAGTGCCATAGGCATCGAAGATGACGGTCGAAATCGGCATGGGGCGTCCTTTCCGGGCGCAAGACTGGCACGCGGCGCGGGCCGGGGGAAGGGCGGGCGAGGCGGCTAGCTCAGAAGCATCCGGCGCAGGAC
>JAMWZF010000363.1 GCA_024304875.1 Paracoccaceae bacterium | reverse complement strand
GCGTAGCATGGGCCGGGGGAGGGGAATAGGGGAATGGACGCCCCGGCCTTGGGCCGGAACCTCTTGCAGTTCGCCCGACGCCCCGGCTCAGGCCCGGGGCGAATTCAGATCACGCGAAGTAGTCGTGCAAGATGCGAGAGTAGACGGCCTTGAGCCGGCCGATCTGTTCGACGTCCACGCTCTCGTCCACCGCGTGCATCCCGTGATTGACGAGGCCAAACTCGAGTACCGGGCAATGGTCCTTGACGAAGCGCGCGTCGGAGGTGCCGCCGGTGGTGGAGAGGACGGGTCTGACGCCCGTCTCGGCCTCGACCGCCGCCGTCACAAGGTCGGACAGGGGGCCGGGGGGCGTCAGGAAGGCCTCGCCCGAGATGCTGACCTCCATGTCGATGTCGACGTTGAAGGCCTCGGCCACCTCGCCCGCAAGGTCGCCCAGCGTTTCGGCCACGCTGCGCCCGGTGTGCAGGTCGTTGAAGCGGATGTTGGCGGCCATGGTGGCGCGGGCGGGTATCACGTTGTCGGCCGGGTTGCCGGTGTCGATCGTGACGACGGCGATGGTGGAGGGGTCGAAATGCTCGGTCCCCTCGTCCAGCTGATACGCGCCCAGACGGTCCGCCAGCCGGCCAATGGCGGGCAGGGGGTTGATCGCGCGGTGGGGGTAGGCGGCGTGCCCCTGCACCCCGGTCACGGTGAAGCGGATGGTCATGGAGCCGCGGCGGCCGATCTTGATCGCCTCGCCCATGACATCGGGACAGGTGGGTTCGCCCACCAGGCAGACGTCCATCGCCTCGCCCTGGCTGTCCATCCAGCTCAGCAGGGCGCGGGTGCCGTTCTGGGCCGGGCCCTCCTCGTCGCCGGTGATGGCCAGGATCACGGCGCCGTCCTCGGGCGGTGTCTGGCGCACGAAGTCGATGGCGGCCGCGGCGAAGGCGGCGACGCCGGATTTCATGTCGACGGTGCCGCGCCCGTACATGCGGCCGCCCGTCACTTCGGCGCCGAAGGCGGGGTGGGTCCAGGCCGCCTCGTCCCCCGGCGGGACCACGTCGGTATGGCCGTTGAAGCCGAAGGTCCGGGCCGCGCCCTTCTCGCCCCAGCGGGCGAAGAGGTTGGGCACGCCGCCCTTGTCGACCCTGTGGCAGGTGAAGCCCGCCTCCTTGAGCCGTCCCGACAGGAGCAGCAGGGTCTCGTCCGCCTGCGGCGTGACGGACCGGCAGCGGACAAGGTCGGCGGTCAGGGCGACGGGATCGGTGGGGACTTGGGTCATGGGCGGCGGCCTCCTGCTGCCATAGGCCTACCCCGGCGGTCCGGGAATGCAAGGGGCAGGCGCCCCGGTGGACGTGCCCAAAAAGCGACACAGCGGGCCCCAAGGCG
Source organism: Paracoccaceae bacterium (assembly GCA_024304875.1). Classification (GTDB taxonomy): domain Bacteria; phylum Pseudomonadota; class Alphaproteobacteria; order Rhodobacterales; family Rhodobacteraceae; genus JAMWZF01. Next base: position 1,871 of record JAMWZF010000363.1, on the reverse strand, counting down.
CCACCAGGGGCCAAGCCGCTGTGTTTTCTGGCCTTTTTGGGTTAACGCAGGGGCAATAAGAGGGACCCGAGGCAGGGCGCACCGCAAGAAGGCCCAAATGGGCCGTGGGCACGGGCAGTGACCACAAGATCTTGAAAAAACGCGCCGGCAGGCAGGCCGGCGGGGTGTGCGTGGCTGACTCTGGTCCCCTGGCGAGGGGACGGGCGCTGGCATGGTTGCTGGACGCGAGCTGAACGACACCACAAACGCCTCTGCCCTGCAGATGGCGGAAACGGTCATGGGCGAAGGCGTCACCGTAGTCGGGCCGACCGACACGGGTGCGTCGGGGTCCTCGCCGATCTACGGCGTCGCCGACACGCTCGCTCCCGGCGTCGACCCCGGCGACACGGGCGTGATCCTCTCCGCCTTCGAGGGCGAGATGGTCGAGAACATCCTAAGGCTCTTCCCGGACCTCGGTCCGGCCACCGGCGCCGGTCACGGTCCCGCGGCGCGCCGCCTGCCGCGTCGCGACGAGGGCGCCCTTCTGAAGGAGGAGGTGGCGGCATGACCTGGGTCGGACTGCGGGACCGCCATGACGGGCACTTCGCCCCGGACGGGCTCGGCCTGCCGGAGCGCCGCGCGGGCGCCGTCCCCGAAGACGGCCTGATCGCCGTCGGCAGTCTGCAGATCGAAACCGATTTCACGGCGGGCCAGGGCGCCGTCCCGATCCTGCATTACGAGACCGAAGACCCCTGGCCGGTGCGGCTGACCCTCGCGTTCGACAGCAAGGGCACCCTCCTGCTGGGTCACAAGGTCGGCACGCGAAGCCTCTGGCTGCGCCTGCCGACCCGTCTGACCGGTTCCTCGTCCGGGGTGATCGTGACCTACGGGTGGGATGCGCCCCGCCGGATGGGCGTTCTCAGCCTGCACGACCCGGGCAGCGGCCTGCTGGATCGTGCCGAGGTGCCGGCCCCGATGCCGCTTACCATGCGCGACGCCCGCCACATCGCCGGCGGCAGTCCCGCGGCGCGGCTCGGCGCGGAGGTCACATGGCTGGCCCTGGCGGACCACCTTGCGCCCATCGGTCCGATGCCCGGACTGGGCGGAGAGACCCGACTGGCCCTGGCGGACGGCGGCCTCGCCCCGCTCAGCTGCATCGAGACGGGCCAGCGTCTCGCCACGGCGGACGGCGGCACCGCGCAGGTGCGCTGGGTCGGTTCGGCCGAGGTGATTGCCCGGGGTCGCCAGGCGCCGTTGTGCCTGCGCGCGCCGTTCCACGGCCTCGGCCGCGACATCATCGTCGCTCCGGACCAGAGGCTCCAGATCGGCGGATCGGACGTCGAATACCTCTTCGGCGTCGAACTGGTGAGCGCCGCCGCCGGCCATCTGGTCGACCGACGGTCCGTCCTGCCGGCGGCCTGCGGCCCGGTGCAGCGCTACTGGCAGGTGATGCTCGACCGACCGGCGGCGATCCTCGCCGAGGGCTGCGCCGTCGAAAGCCTGGATGTCGGTCCGCTTCTCGCCGACCCGGCTGCCCTGCACCTGTCGCTGCTGGCGGAGGTCTCCCGCGACCTGTTGCCGTGGCAGGCCCCCCGGTCGTCCCGGCTGCCCGTGCTGCAGGGGTTCGAGGCCATGACGCTGGCCTGTTCCGGAGCGGCCTGACGGGGGTCTCAGTCCGCCGGGGACCCGTCCCTGACCGGGGTGATCTCTGCGACGATGACGGAATTCTCCGTGATCGCCTGCGCCATCAGGGCCCGTTCCTCGTCGTCTATGTCGTGTCCTTCGGCCAGCCGCTCGTCGAGCGTGCCGTAGCCGGTCACGTCCAGCGGCGAGAGGCCGGCCTGGCGCAGGACAGCGACGGTTTCGCGCACCGCCTCGGCCTCGTCGACGCC
>JAMWZF010000362.1:1047-3257 GCA_024304875.1 Paracoccaceae bacterium | reverse complement strand
ATCCGCTCCAGCGTGCCGGAAAGCCCGCCGGAGAGCCCCCAGACGACGAAGGCCCCGACCGCCACGAGGGCCACCAGCTTGACCACCGCCTCGACCGCGATCGCCATGACGATGCCGTGGTGCCGTTCGTTCGCGTCGAGGTTCCGGGTGCCGAAGAGGATCGTGAAGACAGCGAGGCCGGCGGCGACCCAGAGGCTCGTCGTGGCGTAGTCCGCCCCCTCCCAGGGGCCGTCCGCGAAGACCGAGAAGGCCAGCGTGACCGATTGCAGTTGCAGGGCGATGTAGGGCGTGGTGCCGATCACCGCGATCAGGGTGACGATCACCCCGAGCGGCCCCGACTTGCCGAAGCGCGAGGAGATCAGGTCGGCGATCGAGGTGATCCGGTGGGTCCGCCCGATCCGCACCAGCCGCCGCAGGATCCACCACCAGCCGGCCACCACGAGGGAGGGGCCGAGGTAGATGGTCAGGTACTCCAGACCGGACCGCGCGGCGTAGCCGACGGCGCCGTAGAACGTCCAGGCCGTGCAGTAGATCGACAGCGACAGGGTGTAGATTGTCGAGGACCGCAGCCAGCCGTCGCGCCCCCGCGCCGCCTGCCTCTCGGCCGCGAAGGCGACGAGGAAGAGGAAGGCGGCATAGGCGAGCGAGACGCCGATCAGAAGGTTGAACGTCACCATCGGCGCGGCGCCCCGGCGCCGTCGGCCGCGGTGCCCGGCGCCTCTTCCTCCCGGTCGGCGTCGCCGTAGCGGATCACGCGGGAGAGGAGGAAGGCCCCGAAGATCAGCACGGCCCAGACCACGAAGAGGTAGATCAGGGCGCCGGAGGTGGCGGCGGCGGCGCCGTCCGCGCCGGTCCCCCTCGGCCAGAGCAGCGGCAGGGCGAAGAGGACCGCCCCGAGCACCGGCAGGAAGCGCGAGAGATCGCGGTAGCGGCGCTGGCGGTAGGACCCGCGGCCGAGGAAGACCGCCTCCTTGCCGGGGGGCCGCGGCGGCAGGCTGCTCCCGGGGGGTATCCCCGGCCCGGTCATGCGCCCACCAGGCTCCGCACCGTTTCGATCACCTCGGCGTTCGAGAAGGGCTTGGTCATGAAGCGGGTCGCGCCCAGCTGCTCGGCCAGTTCCCGGTCCCGGGCCTGGCCCTTGGCGGTCAGCATCATCACCGGCGTGGCGCCGAGGGCCGGATCGGCCCGCAGGTCGCGCAGGATGTCGAAGCCGGACCGGCCCGGCAGCATCACGTCGAGGATGACCATGTCCGGCGGATGCCCCCGCATCTTGGCCATCGCGGTCTCGCCGTCCGCATGGGTATGCACCGTCCAGCCGTCCCTGCTGAGGATAAAGCTGATCGCCTCGATGATGTTCGGCTCGTCCTCGATGACGAGCACCCGCTTTGCCATGTCCCTGTCTCCCCCCGGGGGCCTCTCCCGTGACCCCGGCCGCCCCTCGCGGGGTGGTGGCGCAACTATTACGGGCGGATCACGGGGTGTCAAAGGATGCGATGGCCCGGCATGGCCGCAGACCGGATCGGCGGGCAGCCGGGACGCGCGCCGCGCCGGAGCCGGGGCGGGCCGGGATGCGCCTTCACGCTGGCCGGAAAACGCCATCGCGACGCCGGCCACCGGGAAGCGCCGCCGAACCGCAGGCGGCCGCCCTACCCTTCGATCAGCGAGGGCTCGCGCCGGGCGGTGCAGTCGCTGCGGGGGCAGACCTGGCAGCCGAGCCCGATGGGGCGGACCGCCCCGCCCTGCCCTTCGGGCCAGGGCAGCAGGAGCATGGTGGCCTCGATCACGGGCATCTCGCCGAAGGCGGGCACCTCGCGCGGGCCGGCGACGGCGAAGCAGAGCAGCCGGTCGCCCTGGGGACCGGGCAGCGCCACCTCCTCGCGGATCGGCGTGCCGGGCGCGGCAAGGGCGCGGTAGAGCGGCCAGAGCGGACAGGCGCCGCCGACGCGGGGCGGGCTGAACCCGGCCACGGGCTGCAGGTGGACCGGGGCGCCCGAGGCGTCGCAGATCACCAGCCCCGCGGGCCGGTCCCCCTGTCGGGGCGGCAGGACGGCGAGACGGCGCAGGACCGCGGCGGGCGCGACGCCGAAGTGGCGGGCCAGGGCGGCGGGGTCCATCCCGAGGGTGTCGAGGGCGGCGCGGACCTCTCCCTCGGGCAGGACGGCGGCATCGGCGGCGTAGCGCGCCAGATGCGCCGCCGCGAACCGGCGGGC
>JAMWZF010000362.1:0-1037 GCA_024304875.1 Paracoccaceae bacterium | reverse complement strand
CGATCACGGCCTCGGGCGCCCCGGCTGCCGCCTCGATGGCGGGAAAGGCCGGGCCCTCGGCGGCGAGGAAGGCGGCGACCTCCTCGGCGGCGCTGAGAGCCGGGGCGGCGCCCTCGGCCTCGACCCCCGTGCCGGGGCTGGATTCGAGGTAGGAGACCAGGGCGGTGGAGCTCTGCGCCAGCCGCCGGGCGTCGTCGTCGATGTTCCGGTGAAAGCGGCGCTGCCAGTGGGGGTCCACCTCGTCCTCGCCGGCGAGGATGGCCGAGGTCGAGCGGATCGAGGTCACCGAGGAGATGATCTCGTGCAGCGCGGCGGCAAGGGCGGGGTCGTGGGCCATCCGGTCCGCGAGCGTGGCGACCCGGGCCTCGAGTGCGGCGACGCGGGCGTCCTGCCCGGTGACCAGCGCCGCCCAGCCGGGAAAGCGGCTGGCGAATTCCTCGGCCCGGTCGAGTTCGGCCTCGGCCAGGCGCATCCGGCCCGCCGCGGCGCGCAGACGGTCGAGCATGGCCGTCTCGGCCCCTTCGGACAGGGCGTGGGGATCCGCCTCGAGGATCCGGGCGAGGGTCTGCAGCAACTTGCCGCCGATTCTGCGCCGGTTGTGTTCGATCAGGTTGAGATAGGACGCCGAGATCCCCGCCTGGCGGGCGAGATCGGCCTGGCGCAGGCCGCGGCCGAGCCGGCGCTCGCGGATCCGGGTCCCGGTCAGCGCGGCCTGGGGCATCGGTAAACCTTGAGCAATTTCAGGCACTTTCTGCGGTTGCAAGAAAACGGCTTTACACGCTCGGAGCGAAGCCTGTCGATTGGTTTACAAAAAAATCGTTCAGACATCTAGGCTTGTTGTCTTGTTTTCCCATGCGCGGCGATAGTGGCGCCACACTGTAAAGTGTCGCGACCCCGTGTCTGAGGAGGCTGGGGTGGCGGAACACCCTAGGGAGGATACTGATGACGACATCCAAGTTGACCCGTCGCGGCCTGCTGCGGACCGGCGCCGTCGCCGGCGCCGGTCCGCAGCAGGCCGCGACGGGTCAACTTGGATG
>JAMWZF010000361.1 GCA_024304875.1 Paracoccaceae bacterium | reverse complement strand
GGACTGGATGGGGGTGGGAAACATCAGCGGGCCCCCTTCTCGTCGCGCCACATCCGCCAGAGGAAGTAGGCGATGAAGACCATCATGATGAGGAACAGCACCACCGCGATGGCCGAGCCATAGCCCATGCGGAAGCCGTACTCGCCCAGCGCCTTCTCGAACATGTAGAAGGACAGCACCCGGGTGGACCCGAACGGGCCGCCGTTCGTCATGATCGAGATGAGGTCGAAGGACCTGAGCGCGCCGATGATCGTCACCACGAAGGCGATGAAGGTCGCGGGCCGGAGCTGCGGCAGGATGACGTACCACAGCATCCGCCAGCCCTTGGCCCCGTCGAGCCGCGCGGCCTCCACCTGCTCGGGGTCCACGGCGTTGAGGCCGGTGAGGTAGAGGATCATGCAGTAGGCCGTCTGCGGCCAGAGTCCGGCGGCGATGATTCCGTAGGTGGCGGTGTCGGGATTGCCGAGGACGCCGCCCCGGATGTCGATGCCGAAGACGCCGGTGATGACGTCGAAAAGCCCGTCGTTCGGCAGGTAGAACCACGAGAAGACGAGGCCGACAACGACCTGGGAGATCACGAAGGGGAAGAAGAACAGCGACTTGTAGAGGCGGATGCCCGTCACCGTCTGGTTCAGGAACAGCGCGATGAACAGGCCCGCGGGGATCGCCAGCAGGTAGAGGATCAACCAGCGAAGGTTGTTCCAGAGCGAGACCTCGAAGGCGCGGTCGGTCGCCAGCTCGGCGTAGTTGGCGGTGCCGACCCAGGTCGCCTCGCCGAGGCCGTCCCAGGCGTGGAACGAGATCCAGAAGGATTGGAAGATCGGGATGACCACGTAGACCGAGAAGAACAGGATGCCCGGCGCGAGGAACAGCCAGGGCGTCACCCTGATCTGATTGCGCGCGTACCATCCGCGGCGCGGCGGATGGGTGTCGGGGACGGTGGCGTGGGTCATGGCCTCATCCTCTCGGGCAGGGTGCCCCATGCGGAAACGCCGCCGCGGCGGCGCTTGCGGATGGGTGGGGCGGGCCGCATCGGCAGCCCGCCCCTCCTCGGATCATTCGTAGATGCGCTGGCGCGCGTCCTCGAGCCGGTTCAGGATGTCGTCCAGGTTGTCCGGGAACACCATGAACTCCTGCAGGCCCTCCATCCCGATGGCGGCCATCTCGGCCGGGAAGTCGCGGTCGAAGAACTGCATCACGCCGCCGCCCGCGTTGTTCGACAGCATCTCGAAGCCCTGCTCGAGGAACTTGTCGTCCCCGATCGAGGCCTCGGCGTTGACCGGCAGCTGGCCGAGACCGTCAGAGGCGTTGACCCAGGTCTGCACCTCGGGCGAGGTGACGTAGCGCAGGAACTCCATCGCCGCCTCGGGGTTCTGGGCGCCCGACGCCATGTGGAAGGTGTCGGTCGGGGCGTCCTCGGCGTAGTCGACGTCGGGGTTGATCTGGACGAACTGGTAGAAGTCCAGCTGGTCGTTGGTCAGGCCCGCATCGCGCAGGGCCGCGACAGCGAAGTTGCCCATGAGATAGGCCGCTGCCTCGCCATCCACCATGAAGGGCAGGGCTTCCTGCCAGGAATAGGTCTGGTGGTCCTCGATGAAGGCGCCCATGTCGATCAGCTCTCGCCAGTTGGCAAAGGTCTGGCGGACGCGCTCGTCGGTCCAGGGGATCTCGCCCCGGGCGAGGGCCATGTGGAAGTCATAGCCGTTGGTGCGGGCGTTGATGTAGTCGAACCAGCCACCGGCGGTCCACAGGAACTTGGTCCCGATGGCATAGCAGGCGCGGCCCGAGTCGATGATCGCCTGGCAGTTGGCCAGTTCCTCTTCCCAGGTCGTCGGCTCTTCCAGGCCCAGTTCCTCGTAGATGTCGGCCCGGTAGTACACGCCCCACTGGTAGTAGGTGTAGGGCACGCCCCACTGCTTGTCGTCGATGGTCATCGCGCCGCGGGTCGAGGCGAGGGCCTCCATCTGCGGCTCGGCCCAGAGCTCGGAGACATCGGCGAAGAGGCCGGCGTTGACATAAGGAAGCATCCGGTTCGCAGCGTACCAGTTCACCACGTCGGGCGGATTGGCGCTGAGGGCGTTGCGGATCTGCGTCTTCCAGGCTTCGCGGTCGACGATGTCCAGCTCGACCGTCAGGTCGGGGTGCATCTCGTCGAATTCGGCGGCGAGCTTCTCCATCACCGCGCGCGGGGCGGGGTTGGACATGTCCGAGATGATGCGGAGCGTGCCCGACAGGTTCGAATCCTGGGCGAGGGCCGGTCCCGCCACGGCCGAGATGGCCAGCGCCGCGACGGACGCCTTGTAGAAATTGCGCATTGTTTCCTCCCTATGCGTGCCTACCGGGTTTCGGTGGTGGTTCCATTATTTGAAACTCGGTTTTGCATATTGAAAACTCTGCCGCGACTCGCCTATGGTTGTCAACAGGCCGGCGCGGCGGGGGAGGAGACCCGGCCGAGGCGGCCGGCAGGGAGGCGAGGACGTGACCGAACCAGCTTCATCGTCAGCGGACGGAACCGTGGGCAAGGCCCTCGACGTGCTCGACCGCGTTGCGGGCTTCGGCCGGCCGGTGCGGTTCTCCGAGCTTCTGGACGCCGCGCCTTATCCCAAGGCGACGCTCTATCGCCTGCTCCAGACCCTCGTCAGCCAGGGGATGCTGGCCTTCGACGTCGAGCGGCAGACCTACGCCCCCGGCATCCGCCTCGTCCGGCTGGCCCATGCCGCCTGGGCGCAGTCCTCCCTCGCGCCCATCGCGCGGGACCATCTGGACGCGCTCTCTGCCGACCTCGGCCATACGGTGCACCTGGCCCAGCTGGACCACGCGCAGGTCCTCTACGTCGACAAGCGCAACGCCGCGCGGCCCATCGCCATGTTCTCGGATGCCGGCAAGGTCGGGCCGGCCTATTGCACCGGTGTCGGCAAGGCGATGCTGGCCTTCCTGCCCGAGGCGGCGCGCGAGGCCGTCATCGCCCAGCAGAGCTTTCACCGCTTCACGGCCAACACCCTCACCGACGCCGCCGCCCTGCGCGCCGAACTGGCCGAGGTCCGCGCCCGGGGCCATGCCTTCGACCGCGAGGAGCACGAGCCGGACATCATCTGTGTCGCCGTGCCGGTCCTGACCGCGCGGGGCCGGCTTCTCGGCGGCCTTTCGGTCACCTCCAACACCCGGCGGGACGACCTGCGGGGCCTCTCCGCCCTCGTCCCCCGCCTCGCCGCCACCGCCCGCGCCATCGCCGCCGATGCCGAGGGCTGGCATTTCCCCCAGGA
>JAMWZF010000360.1 GCA_024304875.1 Paracoccaceae bacterium | reverse complement strand
GCGCGCCGGCGGCAGCGGCATCCCGGGCTTCTACACCGCCACCGGCGTCGGCACCCAGATCGCCGAGGGCAAGGAAGTGAAGAGCTTCGGCGGCCGCGACTACATCCTCGAGGAAGGCATCTTCGCCGACCTCTCCATCGCCAAGGCCTGGAAGGCCGACGCCACCGGCAACTGCGTCTTCCGCAAGACCGCCCGCAACTTCAACCCGCCCGCCGCCATGTGCGGCAAGGTCTGCGTCATGGAGGTGGAGGAGATCGTCCCCACCGGATCGCTGGACCCCGACCACATTCATCTGCCCGGCATTTACGTCCACCGGATCGTCCAGGGCACGCACGAGAAGCGCATCGAACAGCGCACCGTCCGACAGAGAGAGACCGCCTGACCGATGCACGACAAGCAAGTCCCCGATACCCCGGGCGGCACCAACGCCGCCCTCGCCGTCCAGATCGTCCTGTCGGCGCCCTTCCCGATGGTCCTGACCGATCCGCGGCAGGAAGATAACCCGATCATCTTCGTCAACAGCGCCTTCGAGCAGGCCACGGGCTATGCCCCGTCCCAGTCGATCGGCCGCAACTGCCGCTTTCTTCAGGGGCCCGACACCGACCCCCGCACCGTCCAGCGCATCCGCGATGCGATCGAGAAGGGCGATGAGCTGACCGCCGACATCCTGAACTACCGCATCGACGGCAGCCCGTTCTGGAACCGCCTGCTGATCGCCCCCCTGACCGAGGAGGGCGAGGAGCCACGCTATTTCTTCGGCGTGCAGAAGGTTCTCGGCGTGTCGCCCGAGAAGGACCCGCAGGAGAAGGTCGACTTCATGCTGCGCGAGATCCAGCACCGGGTGAAGAACCACCTGATGATGGTCGTCAGCCTGATCCGCCTGCAATCGCGCGAGGCGCTGGACCCGGCCGAAGGGTTCGACAAGCTGGCCCGCCGGGTGGAGAGCCTGCAACTGCTCTACGAGGAACTGAGCGCGTCCGGCGGCGAGAACCGCGATGCCGTGGCCCTCGGCGGCTACCTCAGCCGGATCGTGAACGCCATCGCCCGGCTCGACGGCGACGGCGGGGTCTTCGTGAACTACGACATCGACAGCTTCACCGTCCCGCTCGAGATCGCGGTCAACTGCGGCCTGATCATCTCCGAGGCGATGACCAACGCGCTCCAGCACGCCTTCGAGGGCCGCGACGAGGGGCGCATCCGCCTTTCCGTCCACGAGAGGAAGAACGGCGACGTTCTGGTCGAACTGGCCGATGACGGCGTCGGCATGCCCGAGGGCGCCGACTGGCCGGACCAGACCTCGCTCGGCGGGCAGATCATCGAGCAGCTGGCCACCAGCGCCGGCGGCACGCTCGAGATGCTGAGCGGGTCCGAGGGCAGTACCGTGCGCATCGTCGTCCCCCGGGACCGGCGCGACACGCCGCTGGTCGGGACTTGACCGAACGCCGGTCTCCCTACGACGGCCTGCCCCCGCAGGCCTTCTGGCGGACCGGCGTCGCCGAGCGCCCGGCGCTGGCGCCCGAAGGCATCTATACCCCCCGTTTCCGGCTGACCCGCAAGGACCGGATCGCCACCGCGGGCAGCTGCTTTGCCCAGCATGTCGGCCGGGCCCTCCGCGGGGCCGGCCTCGACGTGCTCGACGGCGAACCCCTGCCCGAGGCGATCCCGGACGAGACCGCGCATCGCTTCGGCTACCGCCTCTTCTCGGCCCGCTACGGCAACATCTACACCGTGCGGCAGCTGGCCCAGCTTCTCGCCGAGTGTGATGGAGAGCACGCACCCGCCGATCCGGTCTGGGAGCGAGACGGCCGCCACTTCGACGCCCTCCGCCCCGGGGTGGAGCCCGAGGGACACGCCACGCCCGAGGACGTGATGCGCCACCGTGCGGCGCACCTGGCGGCAGTCAAGGCGGCGCTGTCCCGGGCCAGCGTCTTCGTCTTCACCTTCGGCCTGACCGAAGCCTGGGAGGATACCGCCACCGGCACGGTCTATCCCACCGCCCCCGGCACCCTCGCCGGCAGCTACGATCCGGGCCGGCACGGCTTTCGCAACTTCGACTACACCGAGACGGTCAAGGATTTCGCCGCCGTCCGCGCCCGCCTGCGCCAGTGGGCGCCGGGGATCCGCTTCATCGTCACCGTCTCGCCGGTGCCGCTGACGGCCACCGCCTCGGGACGCCATGTCGAGGTCGCCACGGCGCACTCCAAAGCGATCCTGCGCGCCGCCTGCGGGCGGCTGGTGGAGCGGTACAAGGACGTCGACTACGTCCCCTCCTACGAGATCATCACCAGCCAGTCGGCCCGCGGCACCTTCTACGCGGCCAACCTGCGTTCGGTGACGCCTGTGGGCGTGGCGACGGCGATGGGGGTGTTCCTGTCGGCTCACGGCCTCGAAACGGCGGCCGCGCCCGCCCCGCGGGCCAAGGCCGTGCCCGCGCCCTCCGCGGCCGAGGACCTCATCTGCGAAGAGGCCCTGCTCGAGGCCTTCGCGAAATGACGCGGATCGTCCTTCTCGGCACCAGCCATGTCGCCGCCCTCTGGCAGGGCTGGGGACGGATCGGGGGCGACTGGCCGGACGTCGAGGTCCGCGCCTTCGCCGCCCACGGCCAGTACGGCACCAGCGCGCGGCTCCGCGGGCGGACCTACGGGTTCTTCGGCAAGGGCGCGGCCAAGATCCCCGTCTTCGGTCACGATGCGCCCGAGATCGACCTGACGGAATTCGACCATGTCGTCCGGGTCGGCCGCAGCTTCGCCGAGGCCGGTGCCGTGCCGCTGCTGCGCGGCTTCGCCATCGACGGACTGACGCCTCGGCAAGAGGACAGGCCCGCCCTGATGTCGGCCGCTGCGGGCGCCGCTATGCTGCACGCCCTTGTCGCGGGGGCGCTGCCGCCCGAGGAATGGCGCGACTGGACAGCGCCGAAGGTGAGCATCCTTCAGGCGCCGTACCCCGACAGCCGGTTCGCCACAGCCACCCTCGGCCCCCGCTACGCAGACCGCCAGTGGCTGGCCCGGCGGCCCGAGGAAATGCTGGCCCTGCGCCGTGCGTACCTCTCGCGGTTCGCCGCCGAACTGGCCCGCGCCCGGATCACCTTCATCCCGCAGCCGGCCGAAACGATTGGCGAGGACGGCCTCAGCCTCATGCGCTATTCCACCGGCTCGACGCGGATGGCCGACGGCGATACGCACCAGACCGGCGACCTGCTTCACATGAACGCGGACTATGGCGTCCTCGCCATGACCCGCCTGATCGAAACCCTCACCGGCCGGACCGCCCGCGCCCCCGCGGCCACG
>JAMWZF010000036.1 GCA_024304875.1 Paracoccaceae bacterium | reverse complement strand
CGCCCGCTGCCCCGGCGTTGAGGTTCGTGACCTCCGCAGCCAGCGCGTCCATCTCGGCGAGGATCACCCGGGCGTGCCGGACGAAGGCCTCGCCCAGCGGCGTCGGCGCCATTCCGCGCGGCAGCCGCTCGAACAGGGGGCCACCCGCGCCGGCCTCGATCTCGGACAGCAGGCGCGAGGCGGCAGGCTGCGAGATCGCCGCCGTTTCCGCCGCCAGCTGCAGCTTTCCGGTGTCGTGGATCGCCCGGATCAGCCGCAGGTGCGCGGGCTTCAGCCGGGCGACGAGGGGGTGGCTCATAGCGCTACCATATCTTTTGCGTTATGCCGCCAGCCGATAAATCAATTGGTCGGGTATGGGAAGCCGCGATATCCCGATTGCCGGGAGGGTCGCGCCCCGTCAGGGTGCCGCGAACCAAGGAGGACCAGATGACACTGAAGAGCGCCCGCGCCACCGCGCCATGCGCCCGCTCGGCCACGCCGGAAAGGGCCCGCACATGACATTCAAACCCGCACAATGGCCCCGCAAGCTGCGCAGCCAGGAATGGTTCGGCGGCGCGTCGAAGGATTCGATCTACCACCGCGGCTGGATGAAGAATCAGGGCTTCCCGCACGACCTGTTCGACGGACGGCCCGTGATCGGCATCCTAAACACCTGGTCCGAGCTGACCCCCTGCAACGCCCACCTGCGCGACCTCGCCGAGCGGGTGAAGCGCGGCGTCTACGAGGCCGGCGGCTTCCCCGTCGAGGTGCCGGTCTTTAGCGCCTCCGAATCGGCCTTCCGCCCCACCGCCATGATGTTCCGCAACATCGCCGCGATGAGCGTGGAGGAGCAGATCCGCGGACAGCCCATGGACGGTGTCGTGCTGCTGGGCGGCTGCGACAAGACCACGCCCTCGCTGCTCATGGGGGCCGCCTCCTGCGACCTGCCGGCGATCGTCGTCTCGGGCGGGCCGATGCTGAACGGCTATTTCCGGGGCGAACGCGTCGGCTCGGGCACCCACCTCTGGCGCTTCTCCGAGGCGGTGAAGGCGGGCAACATGACCACCGACGAGTTCGTCGAGGCCGAGGCCTCGATGTCCCGCTCTCCGGGCTCCTGCAACACGATGGGCACCGCCTCCACCATGGCCAGCATGGCCGAGGCGCTGGGCATGGCCCTCAGCGGCAACGCCGCGATCCCGGCGGTGGACAGCCGCCGCCGCGTCATGGCCCACAACTCGGGCCGGCGGATCGTGCAGATGGTCAAGGACGACCTGAAGCCCTCGGACGTGATGACCAAGCAGGCCTTCGAGAACGCGATCCGCACCAATGCCGCCATCGGCGGATCGACCAACGCCGTCATCCACCTCCTCGCCATCGCGGGCCGGGTCGGCGTGGACCTGACGCTCGACGACTGGGACCGCTGCGGCCGCGACGTGCCGACCATCGTGAACCTCATGCCGTCGGGCGAATACCTGATGGAAGAGTTCTTCTACGCTGGCGGCCTGCCCGTGGTCATCAAGCGCCTCGGCGAGGCGGGCCTTCTGCACAAGGACGCGATCACCGTCTCCGGCGGGCCGATGTGGGACGAGGTCAAGGACGTCGAGAACCAGAACCCCGACGTGATCCTGCCCGCCGAGAAGGCGCTGGCCAAATCCGGCGGCGTCGTCGTGGTCAAGGGCAACCTCGCCCCCGGCGGCGCGGTCCTCAAACCCTCCGCCGCCACGCCCGCGCTGATGCAGCACCGGGGCCGTGCCGTCGTCTTCGAGGACATCGACCACTACAAGGCGCGGATCGCCGACGATGACCTCGACATCGACGAAACCTGCGTGATGGTGCTCAAGAACTGCGGCCCCAAGGGCTACCCCGGCATGGCCGAGGTGGGGAACATGGGCCTGCCGCCCAAGGTCCTGAAGAAGGGCATCACCGACATGGTGCGCATCTCGGACGCGCGCATGTCCGGCACCGCCTACGGCACCGTGGTCCTGCACACCTCGCCCGAGGCCGCCGCCGGCGGGCCGCTTGCCGTGGTGCGCGACGGCGACATGATCGAGCTCGACGTGGCGAATCGGCGCCTGCATCTGGATATTTCCGACGAGGAGATGGCCGCGCGGCTGGCCGAATGGACACCCATCCATATCGAGGCCGAGTCGGGCTACCTCTGGCTGCATCAGGCCCATGTGCAGGGGGCCGACACCGGCGCCGACCTCGACTTCCTCAAGGGCTGCCGCGGCGCGCCCGTGGGCAAGGACAGTCACTGATGAAGCTCGCCCTCGTCGGAATCGGCAAGATCGCCGTGGACCAGCACGTCCCCTCCATCGCCGCCAGCGACGACTGGGACCTGGCGGCCACGGTCTCGCGCAACGGCACCGTCGAGGGGGTCGAGGCCTTCACCGACCTCGGCCAGATGCTGGAGGCGCGGCCCGACATCCGCGTCATCTCGCTCTGCCTGCCGCCCGTGCCCCGCTTCGCCGCCGCGATGCAGGCGCTGGAGGCCGGGCGGCACGTGATGCTCGAAAAACCCCCGGGCGCGACCCTGGCCGAATGCCACGCGCTCGAGGCCAAGGCCCGCGCCTCGGGCCTGTCGCTCTATGCCACCTGGCACAGCCGCGAGGCCGACATGGTCGGCGCGGCCAAGGCCTGGCTCAGGGACAAGGCGCTCAAATCGCTTCAGGTCACTTGGAAGGAAGACGTCCGCCGCTGGCACCCCGGCCAGGCCTGGATCTGGGAGCCGGGCGGCATGGGCGTCCTCGACCCCGGGATCAACGCGCTCTCCATCGTGACCGAGATCCTGCCGGACGAGATCCACGTCACCTCCGCCACGCTCGAAGTGCCCGAGAACTGCCAGACCCCCATCGCGGCGACGGTGGACTTCCACCACCCCGGCGGGGCGCGCGTGACCGCCGTCATGGACTGGCGGCACGAGGACACCCAGACCTGGGAGATCGTGGCCGAAACGGACGGCGGCACCCTCACCCTCGCTGACGGCGGCGCACGGATGACCGTGGACGGCGCCGAGACCGGCGAGGCCGCGGCGCTCAGCGGCGAGTACCCGCGCCTGTATGCCAACATGGCCAGCCTCGTCGGGCGCGGCGGTGTCGACATGGACCTGCGCCCCATGACCCTTGTCGCCGACATCCTCGCCCTTGGCCGGCGCGACAGCGTCGCCGCCTTCGAGGACTGACCCCATGCCGCTGACGCACTTGCCCGACGGCACCGAGATTGCCGAAGTCACCATCGCGAACGGCGGGTCCTCGGCCCGCCTGATGACCTACGGCGCGATCCTGGTGGATTTCCGGCGGGGAGGCGGCCCGTCGCTGGTGCTGGGGTCGGACGACATCGAGGCCTACCTCGGCCCGATGCTCTATTTCGGCGCAGTCGTGGGGCCGGTCGCGAACCGGCTCGCCGAGGGGCGCGCGCCGCTCGGCGACCGGGTGCTGCAAATCACGCCGAACGAGGGCGAGAACACGCTGCACGGCGGCCCGAAAGGTTCCGGCCAGCGGATCTGGACCATCGCGGAACAGGACGAGAGTTCCGTCCGTTTCACCCTCACCTGGCCCGACGGCGACAGCGGCTTTCCCGGCCCGATCGAGATGGGGGCGACCTATGCGATCGACGAGAATGGCGACCTGCACATCACCCTGACCGGGCAGAGCGCGGCCGAGACCATCTTCAACCCCGCCTTCCACGGCTACTGGAACCTCGACGCCAGCCCGGATCTCTCGGGGCACCGGATGACGATCCACGCGGGCCACTACACCGCGACGGACGACGCCCTGATCCCCGTCGGCCCACCCGTGCCGGTCGAAGGAACCGACTACGATTTCCGCCAGCCGCGCGGGGTCCCGCCCGAGGGCATCCTCGACACCAACTTCTGCCTGGAGGGCACTGGTGTCCGCGAAGTTGCCAGGATCGAGGGGCAGAACACGGTGATGACCATCCACACCGACGCCCCCGGCCTGCAGGTCTTCGACGCGCACCCGATGGACACCAGCCCCCACAAGGGCCACCTCGGCGCACCCTACGGCCCCTTCTGCGGCCTCGCCCTCGAACCCCAGCTCTGGCCGGACGCGCCGAACCACGAGGGCTACCCCTCCATCCGCCTCGCCCCGGGCGAGAGCTTCACCCAGACCTCCATCTTCCGCTTCACCGACAAGGCCTGACCCCATGAGCGCACTGCATTCCCAGCCCCTCCGGGGCATCCTTCCCGTCGCCCCGACACCGTTCCACGATGACGGGCGGGTGGACGAGGAGGGCAAGCGCCGGGTCCTCGACTGCATGATCGACCAGGGGGTCGACGCGATCTGCATCCTCGCCAACTACTCCGAACAGTTCGTCCTGTCCGATGCCGAACGGGCGACCCTGACGCGGGTCTCGCTGGAACACGTCGCCGGCCGGGTGCCGGTGATCGTGACGGTCTCCCACTTCTCGACCCAGATCGTCGTGGACCGCGCGAAAGAGGCGGAATCCATGGGCGCCGCCATGCTGATGATGATGCCGCCCTACCACGGCGTCGGCCTTGTCCCGGCCGAGGCGGGCATCTTCGAACACTTCGCCGCCGTCTCGGACGCGATTTCCATCCCGATCATGGTGCAGGACGCCCCGCTGTCGGGCTGCACCCTGCCGGTGCCGCTGCTGGCGCGGATGGCGAAGGAGATCGAGAACGTCAGCTATTTCAAGATGGAAACGCCCTTCGCCGCCGACAAGCTGGCGGCCCTGATCGAGGCGGGCGGGGACCACATCGTTGGCCCCTTCGACGGCGAGGAGGCGGTCACGCTGCTGGCCGATCTGGACGCGGGATGCACCGGAACCATGACCTCGGCCCTACAACCCGAGCTGATCCGCCCTATCGTCATGGACTATCTCGCGGGGGATATCGACGCGGCCCTGGCGGGCTGGCGCGACTGCCTGCCGCTGATCAATCACGAGAACCGCCAGTGCGGCCTGCGCGCGGCCAAGGTGGTGATGAAGGAAGGCGGCGTGATCGGCTCCGACCACGTCCGCCATCCGCTGAAACCGATGTCGGAGCGCACCCGCGCCCGGCTCCTGCAACTCTCGGCCGAACGCGACGTGATCGCGCTGCGCTGGGGCAAGTGAGAGGACAAACATGAGCTATCAACCGACCGGAAAACACCTGATCGCGGGCGACTGGATCGCCGGTGACAAGACGTTCAAATCCGAACCCGCCCACGGCGAGGCGCACGACTTCTCCGTCGGCACGCCCGACATGGTGAACAAGGCCTGCGAGGCGGCGGAAGAGGCCTTCTGGACCTACGGCTACACCTCCCGTGAAGAGCGCGCCAAGTTCCTCGAGGCCATCGCCGACGAGATGGAGGCCCGTGCCGACCAGATCACCGAGATCGGCACCTCCGAGACCGGCCTGCCCGAGGCGCGCCTTCAGGGCGAGCGGGGCCGCACCACCGGCCAGCTTCGCCTCTTCGCGAGCCACATCCGCGATGGCAAATACCTCGACGTCCGCCACGACAAGGCACTGCCCGACCGCGAGCCGCTGCCGCGCCCGGACCTCAAGATGGTCCAGCGGCCCATCGGCCCGGTCGCCGTCTTCGGCGCCTCGAACTTCCCGCTCGCCTTCTCCACCGCCGGGGGCGATACCGCCGCCGCGCTGGCCGCCGGCTGCCCGGTCGTGGTCAAGGGCCACTCCGCCCACCCCGGCACCGGCGAGATCGTCGCCGAAGCCATTGCTGCCGCGATCAAGTCCTGCGGCATGCCTGCCGGCGTCTTCTCCCTCATCCAGGGCGGCAACCGCGAGGTCGGCCAGACTCTCGTGCAGCACCCGCTCATCAAGGCGGTGGGCTTCACCGGCTCTCTCGGCGGCGGACGCGCGCTCTACGACCTCTGCGCCCAGCGGCCCGAGCCGATCCCCTTCTTCGGCGAGCTTGGGTCCGTGAACCCGATGTTCCTCCTTCCTCATGCGGCCAAGGCCCGCGGCGCGGACATCGGCAAGGGCTGGGCCGGATCCCTCACCATGGGCGCCGGCCAGTTCTGCACCAACCCCGGCATCGCCGTGGTCGAAAGCGGCCCCGAGGGCGACGCATTTGTCGAGGCCGCCGCTGCCGCGCTGAAGGAGGTCGGCCCGCAGGTGATGCTGACCGACGGTATCGCGGAGGCGTATAAGAAGGGTAAATCCCGCTTCGACGGCCGGAACGCGGTCGAGCCGGTTCTGGCGAACGACGACGAAGGCCGCCATGCCAGCCCGAACCTCTACCAGACCAACGCCGAGAATTACCTGCAGGACCACGCCCTCGGCGAAGAGGTCTTCGGCCCCCTCGGCCTTGTCGTCCGGGTCTCCGGCCCCGAGGAAATGTCGAACCTTGCCAAGGGGTTCGAAGGCCAACTTACAGCGACCCTGCACATGGACGAGGGCGATACGGAACAGGCCAAGGCCCTGCTTCCGATCCTCGAGCGCAAGGCGGGCCGGATCCTGGTGAACGGCTTCCCGACGGGCGTGGAAGTGGCCGACGCGATGGTCCACGGCGGGCCGTACCCGGCCTCGACCAACTTCGGCGCCACCTCGGTCGGCACCCTGTCGATCCGCCGCTTCCTGCGGCCGGTCTGCTACCAGAACATGCCGGACGCGGTGCTGCCGGGCGACCTGGCGGACGCCTGATCCGAATGGGGCCGGCGGCTCAGGTCGCCGGCCCCTCCGCCGCCAGCCCCTCGATCATCCGCGCCATAACCTCGACCGCGACCCCCATGTCCGCGGCGCTGGCGTATTCGTCCGGCCGGTGGCTGACCCCGCCCCGGCAGCGGACGAAGAGCATGGCGACGCCGCAAAGGTCGGCCATGGCCGAGGCGTCGTGCGTCGCGCCCGAGGGCAGGGGCAGGGGGTCGCAGCCGGCCTGCGTGGTCGCTTGCTCCAGCAGGGCCATGAGGCGTGGATCGCAGGTGACGGCGGGCTGGTCGTAGGTGCGTGCGAAGGTCGCGTCGGTGCGAGTCGCCGTCGCGGCGTCGGACACCAGCGCAGCGATTTCCTCAGCGAAATCAGCGCGTTCGGCGTCGTCCACCGACCGCGTCTCGACCGTCATCCGCACGCGGGAGGGGATACCGTTCACCGCGTTAGGGGCGATGTCCAGCCAGCCGACCGTGGCCCTCAGGCCGGGGTTGGCGGCGGCGAGGTCCGGCAGGGCGGCGATGACCTTCGAGGCCGTCACCAGCGCGTCCTTCCGCCCCTCCATCGGCACCGTTCCTGCGTGTCCCGTCTCGCCCGTCACCTCGACGGCATAGCGCGAGATGCCGCAGATGCCCGTGACCACACCGACGGGCAGGCCTTGGTCCTCCAGCACCGGGCCTTGCTCGATGTGGGCCTCGACGTAGCCGAGGATGCGGGCGGGGTCGCGGGCGAGGCCGAGCGCGGCATCGGCGTCCACGCCCATCCCCGCCATCGCGGCCCGCATGGTGACACCCTCGGCGTCGGGCAGGTCGAAGACGGCCGGGTCGAGAGTTCCCGCCAAAGCCCGCGGCCCGATCAGGGCGGTCGGGAACCGCACGCCTTCCTCGTCGGCGAAGGCGAGGACCTCGACGGCGAAGGGCAGGGCGTCCCACCGATCCCGGAACCGGCGGGCGGCGAGGCAGGCGAGGCAGATGCCCATGATCCCGTCATAGCGCCCGCCGGAGCGGACCGAATCCTGGTGCGAGCCGAACAGCAACACGGGTTTGCCCCTCCCACCCGGAGACCGGCCGACGAGCGTCCCGGCGGCATCCATCTGGACCTCCAGCCCAGCATCCTGCATCCATCCGGTCATCACGATCACCGCCGCACGGTGCTGATCGGTCCAGGGCAGGCGGGTGACGCCCTCGGTGGTGGTCGAGGCCGCCGCGATCTCGGCCAGCATCTGCTCTGCTCTGTCCCCGTCGGTCATCGGCATCTCCTCAATGGCCTTGTATTTATCATGATAAATGCCTCTATTGGTCTACGCCGTGACGGCGCGAAAGTGAAGGACCCCGCAGCCCCCATGTCCGACCTGCCCAAGACCCGTTCAGGCCGCCGCACCCGTCCCGTGGCGGTGGCCGAGGCGATCAAGGACTGGGTGGTCGAAAAGGGCCTCCAGCCCGGCGACCGCCTGCCGGGAGAGGCCGAGCTGATCCGGCGGTTCGAGATGTCCAAGGGCACCATCCGCGAGGCGATGCGCCTGCTTCAGGCGCAGGGGCTCGTGGTGACCAAGACCGGGCCGGGGGGCGGCTCTTTCGTCGGCGAGGTGGGGCGCGAGCGGGCGCAGAGCCTGCTGGCCAACTACTTCTACTTCCAGAGCGTCAGCATCGACGACATCTACGCCGTGCGCATCGCGCTGGAGCCCGCGATGGCCGCGTCCCTTGCCGGAAAGCTCACCGAGGCGCAGCTGGACGAGCTCCGTGGCATCACCGCCGCCTATTCCGAGCCTGCGCAGGACGCCGAGGAGGAGCGCGCGCAGCACGTCAACTCGCTGATCTTCCACGCCCGGCTGGCGGAGTTCTCGGACAACGCGGTGATGGCCTTCATCATCGGCTTCCTCGCCCAGATCCTGACGGACCTGACGGTCTACAACCGCCTCTACGCCGAACCCAACCACGAGCTCTGGCGCGAGGGCCTGGGTCACCAGCTGAGCCTGATCGAGGCCCTGCGCGACGGTGCGGCAGGGGCGGCCGAGGGCATCATGCGCGAGCACATGGAGATGGCCCGGAGGCTGATGCAGGATCAGGAGGCGGTGGTGATGAAACGGTTCATCGCCGAGTGACGCCCGCCGCCGGGGCGACGTCGTAGTCCTCCAGAAACGGCTCGGCCCGGTGCGGGTCGGCCTGGGTCGGGACGAGGGCGGCCCAGCGGCCGTAGGGCCCGCTGGTGGCGTGGTCGTGCAGCGCCGCGAGGTCTTCGAGCGGCGTGCGCGAATGGTCGATCCGCAGTGTCAGGGGCGCGGCGGTCCGGCTGACGGCAAGGACGGCGGCCGAGAGGAACCCCCGGCTGTCCCCGCCGGCGGACCGCGCGGCCGAGAGGGCGGCGATCAGACGGGCGGGGAAGGTCCCGGTGGCGGCCTCGAACCCGTCGAGGCAGGCCTCCAGCACGCTCATCGACGACAGAAGGTTGCCCGAGACGATCACACCCGGCGCGGCGACGAAGCCGCAGGCCGGGATGCTGTCCTCGCCGGTGTGGCAGAAGGTGCCGCCGGCCAGGTCGAGGCAGGCAAGCTGCCGCTGCCCCCGGCCGGGGTCGGGGGCGGTGACGGAGATGACGGCTTCCTCGGCGCTGGCGCCCGCTCTCATCAGCCCCAGAACCTCGGTCCCCCAGATCGTGGAGGGCAGGGACCCCTGCGAGGCCGACATGCCCGATTCGGCATCGCCGCGCAGGACCCAGCCGCCCACGCAGAGGCTTCCGGTGGCTGCGGCGCCGCCGAAAGTGCCTGTTTTTTCGTCATATGCGAGGATCGAAATCGTCATCGGGTCAGGCCTCATCCACGGGCTTGTATTTATCATGAGAATTTGGCCTCATTGAATTTATCATGACAAATGAACAACAGAACATCAACGCGGAGGTCTGACGGAAATGTCGCTACTCACTCTCACCCGGCGCGGGATCCTGGCCGGGGGCACGGCGCTGGCGCTGTCCCTCGGGGCCAACGGCGCCGCCGCCCAGACGCCCCCGGGCGTGCTCATTGTCGGCCAGATCGCCGAGCCCAAGGCTCTCGACCCCGCCGCCGTCACCGCGGTGAACGACTTCCGCATCCTGATGAACGTCTATGACGGGCTGGTGCGCTATGCCGACGGCACGCTGGAGGTCGAACCGGCGCTCGCGACCGACTGGACGATCAGCGAGGACGGCCTCGAGTACACCTTCAACCTGCGCGAGGGCGTGACCTTCCACGACGGCTCGCCCTTCAACGCCGAGGCCGTGGTCTTCAACTTCGAGCGGATGCTGAACGAGGATCACCCCTACCACGACACCGGCCCGTTCCCGCTGGCCTTCTTCTTCTCGACCGTCGACACGGTCGAGGCGGTGGACGACATGACGGTGAAGTTCACCCTCAGCGCGCCCTTCGCGCCCTTCCTGTCGAACCTCGCCTATCCCACTGGCCTGCTCGTCTCTCCCGCCGCCGTCGAACAGCACGGCGCCGACTTCGGCCGCAACCCCTCGGGCACCGGGCCCTTCCGGTTCGTCGAATGGCGCAGCAACGAGGCCGTGGTGGTCGAGGCCAACCCCGACTACTGGGATGGCGCGCCCGAGCTGGAAGCGGTCGTCTTCCGCCCGATCACCGACGCCAACACCCGCACCGCCGAGATGCTGGCGGGCGGCATCGACCTGATGGTCGAGGTGCCGCCGGTCTCGCTCTCCGAGTTCGAGGGCGATCAGTACACCGTCCACGAACAGGCCGGCCCGCACGTCTGGTTCCTGATCCTGAACGCCAAGGAAGGCCCCTTCGCCGACAAGCTGGTCCGCCAGGCCGCGAACTACGCGGTCAACAAGGAGGCGCTGGTGAACGAGGTGCTGGAGGGGACCGCCGAGGTCGCCGCCGGCCCGACGCCGCCCGCCTTCGCCTGGGCCTACAACGAGGAGCTGGAGCCCTATCCCTACGACCCCGACCGGGCCCGCGAGCTTCTGGCCGAGGCGGGGGTGGAGAACCCCGAGGTGACCTTCTTCGTCACCGAGGGCGGATCGGGCATGCTCGACCCCGTCGCCATGGGCACCGCGATCCAGGCGGATCTGGAAGCCGTCGGCTTCGACGTCACGATCGAGACCTACGAGTGGAACACCTTCCTCGGCGAGGTGAACCCCGGCCTTGAAGGCAAGGCCGACATGGCCGAGATGGCCTGGATGACGAACGACCCCGACACGCTTCCGTTCCTCACCCTGCGCACGGCTGCCATGCCCGACCAGGGCGGCTTCAACTCGGGCTACTACTCCAACCCCGAGGTGGACGAACTGCTGGAACAGGCCCGCGTCGCGACCGACCAGGCCGAGCGCGCCGAGCTCTACAAGGAGATGCAGGCCATCGTGCAGGAGGACGCGCCCTGGGTCTTCGTCGCCAACTGGAAGCAGAACGCGGTGACCAGCGACGCGGTCGAGAACTTCTCGCTCCAGCCGTCGTTCTTTCTGCTGCTGGACGACGTGGTGAAGAACTGAGGTTCCTCCCGCCCCGGACTTGCGCCGGGGCCTCGGCCCGGGACCCGCGAGGCCCCGGGTCAAGCCCGGGGCGCACCGCGCTCCGCACCCCCAGCCGGAGGCCGCCATGACCGGTTACATCCTCAAACGTCTCCTCTCGGCCATCCCGGTCCTCCTCGGGATCACGGTGATCGTCTTCCTCATCATGGCGATGATCCCCGGCGACCCCGCCACCGCGATCCTCGGCAGCTACGCCACCCCCGACAACGTCGAGAAGCTGAACCGCGACCTCGGCCTCGATAAACCGCTGGTCGCGCAGTATTTCATCTGGCTCGGCAACATGCTGACCGGGGACTTCGGTACCTCCTTCGCGCTCAATCGCCCGGTCCTCGACGAGGTGCTGGAGCGGTTCAACGCCACCCTGATCCTCGCCGGCACCGCCTTCCTGATCTGCTCCGTCCTCGGCATCATCGCCGGCGTCGTCTCGGCCTCGCGCCAATACGGCTTCGCCGACAAGTCGATCACCTTCGCCGTCCTCCTCGGCATCTCGATCCCGTCGTTCTTCCTCGGGATGATGATGATCCTGTTCTTCTCGGTGAACCTGCGCTGGTTCCCGGTTTCGGGCATGTGGCCGGTCTACGGCGACCGGAACCTGTGGGTCCTCCTGAACCACCTCACGCTGCCCGCCCTGGCCCTCGCCGTCGTCGCCACCGGCGTCATCGCCCGGCTGTCCCGCTCCGCCATGCTCGAGGTCCTGCGGCAGGACTTCATCCGCACCGCCCGCGCCAAGGGGGTGCACGAGCGCGGCGTGATCTGGCGGCACGCGCTCAAGGCCGCGATGGTCTCCATCATCCCCGTCCTCGGCATCCAGGCCGGCTTCGTCCTCTCCGGCGCGGTCTATATCGAGATGGTCTTCCAGTGGCCTGGCGTCGGCCGGATGCTGGTCGACGCGATCCTCAAGCGGGACATCCTGCTGGTGCAGGGCGGGGTCGTCTTCGTCGCCGCCTGCTACGTCCTCTTCAACATCGCGGTGGACGTGGCGCAAAGCCTTCTCGACCCGAGGATCAAGACATGACGGCGTTCTTCAGGCTCCTCGCCCGCAACCGGCTGGCCCTCGCCGGGCTGATCGTGATGACCGTGGTGGTGATCCTCGCCCTTCTGACGCCGCTCCTGCCGCTGGCGGACCCGGACGTGACGGACACCGGCAACCGCTTCCAGCCGCCCTTTAGCGAAGGCGCGCTCCTCGGCACCGACCACCTCGGCCGGGACCTGCTGTCGCGGCTGATGTGGGGGACGCGCCTGTCGCTGGCGGTCGGTTTCGCCGCCGCCATCGCCGCCGCCACCATCGGCGCGGCCATCGGGATCATCGCCGGCTTCTACGGCGGGCGGACCGACAACATCATCATGCGCGGCGTCGACATGCTGATGGCCTTTCCCTACATCCTGCTGGCCCTCGCCATCGTCGCCGCCCTTGGGCCGGGCCTTCTGAACGCGCTGATCGCCGTGGCGGCGGTCAACGTGCCCTTCTTCGCCCGGAACATCCGGGGGATCACGGTCGGCATTGCGCACAAGGAGTTCGTGGACGCCGCCCGGCTCGCGGGCCTCTCCAACGCCCGCATCATCCTGACCGAGATCCTGCCGAACGTGGTCCCGGTCATCGTCATCGCCATGTCCACCACCATCGGCTGGATGATCCTCGAGACCGCGGGCCTCAGCTTCCTCGGCCTAGGCTCCCAGCCGCCCCAGGCCGACCTCGGCTCCATGCTGGGCGAGGCGCGCTCGGCCCTGATCACCAATCCGCATACCTCCATCGTGCCGGGCGTGATGATCCTGATCATCGTGATGTCCATCAACCTGCTGGGGGACGGCATCCGCGACGCCCTCGACCCGCGGCTGAAGTCCGGCGCGCTGTCCCGCCCGATGGCCGCGACCAACGTGGACCGCAAGGAAACGCCCCCCGCCGCCACCGGCCGCGGCCTCCTCGAAGTGCAGGCGCTGGAAACCCAGTTCCACGTCAAGAACCGCGTCTACAAGGCCGTCGGCGGCGTCGACCTGCACGTGGAGCCCGGCGAATGTCTCGGCATCATCGGCGAAAGCGGCTCGGGCAAGTCCGTCACCGCGCTCTCCGTCATGGGCCTCGTCGCCTCGCCTCCCGGCGTCATCACCGGCGGCGCAGTCCGCTACGAAGGCGAGGACCTCGTCGGCGCGCCCTACCGCAAGCTGCGGTCCATGCGCGGCAAGAACGTCGCCTACATCTTCCAGGACCCCCTCGCCACGCTGCACCCCCTCTACAAGGTTGGCGACCAGCTGATCGAGGCGATCCGCTCGCACCGGCCCATCGGCAAGGACGAGGGGCGCAAGACCGCCATCGAACTGCTGAAATCCGTCCGCATCCCGAACCCCGAGAAGCGGATCAGCGACTACCCGCACGAATTGTCCGGCGGCATGCGCCAGCGGGTCGGCATCGCCATGGCGCTGGCCAATGAGCCCGACATCATCATCGCGGACGAACCCACCACCGCCCTCGACGTGACCGTGCAGGCGCAGATCCTGTCGCTGCTTGATGACCTCCGCCGCTCCCGTGGTCTCGCCATCGTCTTCATCACCCACGACTTCGGCGTCGTGGCCCAGCTTTGCGACCGGGTCGCCGTCATGTACGCCGGCCGGATCATCGAGGAGGGGACCACGGCCGAGGTGCTGGAGAACCCCATGCACCCCTACACCGCGCGCCTGATGGCCTGCGTGCCGGAACTGGGCGAGGGCAAGCGCCGGCTGGAGGCGATCCGCGGCCTGCCGCCCGTGGTCGACAAGCTGCCCCCCGGCTGCGCCTTCGCCGATCGCTGCGAGCGGGTGCAGGACGTCTGCCGCCAGGGCGAGATCCCGCTCGAAGGCGAAGAGGGCAGGGCCGTCCGCTGCCTCTTTCCCGTGACCGAACCGCCGCCCGCCGACGCCAAGCCGGCGCAGAGCCAGGAGGCCGCAGAATGACCCTCGCCCTCAAGCTGACCGACCTGTCCAAGACCTTTCCCGTCGGCAAGTCACTCTTTGGCGCGCCCAAGGCCTCCGTGAAGGCGGTGCATCCCATCACCCTCGACGTCGAGGCGCAGGAAACCCTCGGTATCGTCGGTGAGTCGGGCTGCGGCAAATCCACCCTCGCGCGGATGCTGGTCGGTCTCCTGCCGCCCACCACCGGGACCATCGAGATCGACGGCGCCGCCCTCGACAACGCCGATCCGGCCGTCTTCGGCAAGCGCATCCAGTACGTCTTCCAGGACCCGATCTCGTCCCTCAACCCGCGCAAGACCGTCCGCCAGATCATGGAGGCCCCGCTGAAGCGCCTGCACGGGATGAAGAAGGCCGAGCGGGACAAGCGGATCTCCGAGATCTTCGACAGCGTGAACCTCCGCGAGGAGTTCCTCGACCGCTACCCGCACGAATTCTCGGGCGGGCAGGCCCAGCGGATCGGCATCGCGCGGGCGCTGGCGGCGCAGGCCAGCATCCTGATCCTGGACGAACCCGTCTCCGCCCTCGACGTCTCGGTGCAGGCGCAGGTGCTGAATCTGCTGGGGGACCTCAAGAAAGAGTTCGGCCTCACCTACCTCTTCATCAGCCACGACCTCGACACTGTTCGCGCCGTCTGCGACCGCGTCTGCGTCATGTATCTCGGCCGCATCGTCGAGATCGGCGAACGCGAGGCGATCTTTGGCGCGCCGACGCATCCCTACACGCGCACGCTGCTGTCCGCGCAGCTGTCTCCCGACCCGCGCCAGCAGCGCGAGCGTCTTCCCATTCGGGGCGAGCCACCGAGCCCCTT
>JAMWZF010000359.1 GCA_024304875.1 Paracoccaceae bacterium | reverse complement strand
CACCAGTAGTCCTCGAGGTCCGACAGGATGCGCCGGGCGCCCGGCGAAAGCCGCGGTCCGTCGGCGCTGTGGGTCGGGGTGGCGGTCAGATCGTCCATGGCGGGGCCTCCATCTGGGGGATCTCGGCTCGGGTCCTGCGGCGCGCCGACCGGTCCGGTCCGAAGCGCCCTTAACGTCTTCGAAAGGTATCGCCCTTTTCCCGCCACATCTTCTTCCAAATTGTTAACGGGTTAACGCGGCGGCGCCGGTGGCGCATGAGCCTTGCCCGTCCCGCCCCTTTGCCGCAGGGTGCCGAACGACACCGCAAGGAGGCCCGATGATCCGCTCGATGACAGGTTTCGCCACGCGCACCGGCGCCGCCGGGGGCCTGTCCTGGGCCTTCGACCTGCGCGGGGTGAACGGGCGGGGATTTGATCTGCGCCTGCGCCTGCCCGACGGGGTGCCCGGGCTGGAGGCGATGGTGCGCGAGGTGCTCGGCAAGGGCATCGCGCGGGGGTCCGTGACGCTGTCTCTGCGCCTCACCCGCGACGAGGGCGCCGGAGAACTGGCGCTGGACGAGGCGCAGCTGGCGCGGGTCCTCGGCGCGCTCAAGCGCATCGAGGAGGCGGGGCTGGAGAGGGACGTCGGCCTGTCCGCGCCCAGCGCGGCCGAGGTGCTGGCGGTCCGTGGGGTCATCGCCACCTCCGCAGGCACTGACCTGCCTGATGAAAGCATCGTCAAACACTTGCGGCCCGAAGTTGATGCCCTCCTGACGGACTTCAACGCCATGCGCGACGCCGAAGGCGCCCACCTCAGGCAGGTCATCCTCGCCCAGCTGGCCCGGATCGAGGCCCTGACGGCCGAGGCCGCCGTCGCCGCCGAGGCCCGCCGGGACGAGACCCGGGCGGCCATGACCGCCGCCCTGCGCCGGATCGTGGAGGATGTCTCGGACGTGTCGGAGGACCGCCTCGCGCAGGAGCTGGCGATGATCGCCGTCAAGCAGGACGTCACCGAGGAGCTGGACCGGCTCGCCGCCCATGTCGCCGCCGCCCGTGCCCTGCTGGCCGAGGCGGGCCCCGTCGGCCGCAAGCTCGACTTCCTCGCGCAGGAGTTCAACCGCGAGGCCAACACCCTCTGCTCCAAGGCGCAGAATGCCGCGCTGACCACCATCGGACTGGACCTCAAGGCAGCGGTGGACCAGATGCGCGAGCAGATACAGAACGTGGAATGACCCGATGACCCGGCGCGGCCTTCTCATCATCCTTTCCTCGCCCTCGGGCGCGGGCAAATCGACCCTCAGCCGCCGGCTGCGGGACTGGGACCCCTCGATCGAATTCTCCATTTCGGCCACCACGCGCCCGCCCCGGCCGGGCGAGGTGGACGGGCAGGACTACCACTTCCGCTCCCTGCCGCAGTTCAAGCACATGGTCGCCGAGGGCGAGATGCTCGAGCACGCCCATGTCTTCGGCAACTTCTACGGCTCGCCGCTGCCGCCGGTGAAGACGGCGATCGAGCGGGGCTGCGATGTCCTGTTCGACATCGACTGGCAGGGCGCCCAGCAGATCCGCAACTCGGCGCTCAAGGACAACGTCCTGTCCATCTTCCTGCTGCCGCCCTCGATCCGCGAGCTGCACAACCGCCTCGTCAGCCGCGGGCAGGACAGCGCCGAGACCATCGCCAAGCGGATGGAGAAGAGCTGGGACGAGATCAGCCACTGGGATGCCTACGACTACGTCCTGATCAACGACGACCTGGACCGGACCGAGGAGAAGCTGAAGACCATCGTCTCGGCCGAGCGCCTCCGCCGCGAACAGCAGCCCGGCCTTCTGGCCCACGTCCGACGCCTGCACGCCGAATTCGAGGAGACGACATGACCCTCTACGCCCTTGGAAAGGACCGTCCCGAGGCGGACCCCTCCGCCTGGGTCGCCCCCGGCGCCCACGTCATCGGCACCGTGGTGCTGGAGGCCGACAGCTCGGTCTGGTTCTGCGCGACCCTGCGCGGCGACAACGAGGCCATCACCGTGGGGCAGGGGACCAACATCCAGGAAAACTGCGTCCTGCACACGGACATGGGCTTTCCCCTGACCATCGGCGCCGGCTGTACCATCGGCCACAAGGCGATGCTGCACGGCTGCACCATCGGGGCCAATGCCCTGATCGGCATGGGCGCCACCGTCCTCAACGGAGCGGTGATCGGCGAGGGTTCCCTGGTCGGCGCCGGGGCGCTGGTCACCGAGGGCAAGGAGATCCCGCCCGGCACCCTCGCCGTCGGCGCCCCCGCCAAGGTGGTCCGCGCCCTGACCGAGGCCGAGACCGAGGGCCTCAAGGCCTCGGCCCTGCACTACCAGGAAAACGCCCGACGCTTCCGCGAGGGGCTGGAGGCGATATGAGCGACACACCTTCCCTCGTCCGCCGCACCCCCTGGCCCGACACCGTGGCCCGCCCGGTGGCGACGCCGATCCAGCCCTCGGTCGTCTACGCGGCCACCGATCCCGACAGCCTCGATGTGCAGTACACCGAAGGGCAGGGCTATACCTACGCCCGCGAAGGGCACCCCAACGCCACCGTCCTGGCGCAGAAGATCGACGGGATGGAGGGACTCTCGGGCGGCATCGTGACCGGCTCGGGCATGGCAGCGGTGACCGCCTACCTGATGGGGTGCCTGTCCTCGGGCGATCACCTCGTCGCGGGTGATGCGCTCTACGGGCGGACCCTGCGGATGCTGCGCGAGGACCTGCCGCGGTTCGGCATCTCGTCCTCGCTGGCCGACCCCACCGACGCCGGCGCGATCCGGGCGGCGCTGCGGCCCGAGACCAGGGCGATCCTGGTCGAGGTCGTCTCGAACCCCACGATTCGCGTCGCGGACTTGGACGGGATCGCAGAAGTGGCGCGCGAGGCCGGGGTCCTGCTGATCGTCGACAACACCTTCACCACCCCGGCGCTGGTCCGGCCGGTCGAGCACGGGGCCGACGTGGTGATCCACTCGGTCACCAAGCTGCTGGCCGGCCATTCGGACGCCACGCTGGGTTACGTCGGCGCGACCGATCCCGAGCTGATGGCCCGGATGAACGTTTTCCACCAGACCCTCGGCCTCACCGCCTCGCCTTTCGACTGCTGGCTGGCCGAACGGGGGCTCTTCACCTTCGACCTCCGGCTCGAGCGGGCCGAGAGGAACGCCGCCGAGATCGCCGAGGCGCTGGCAGGCACGCCCGGGGTCAAGCGGGTGATCTACCCCAACCGGCCCGACCATCCCGACCACAACCGCGCCTCCGCCCTGCTCGGCGCGCGCGGCTCGCATATGCTCAGCTTCGAGATCGAGGGCGGCCGGGACGCGGCGAACCGGCTCGTG
>JAMWZF010000358.1 GCA_024304875.1 Paracoccaceae bacterium | reverse complement strand
GACCTTGCCCGCGACCACGGCGGCGCAGAGGGCGTTCACCGCGGCCACCTCCTGCGCGGCGATCTCGTGCGCGCGGCCGGGCAGGATGTCGGTGCGGATGCGGGCGCCGGCGGCGATCAGCTCGCCTTGCGCCTTGAGGTAGGCCCAGGTCGGGATCCAGGGGTCGTCGTCGCTGTTGGTGCAGTAGATCGGCATGCCGGCCAAGTCCGCGCGGGGCAGATCGTCGGACGCGGCGCCGACCCGGCAGCCGGTCAGGAGGGCCGCTGCATCGGCCTTGCCGCCGCGCATCAGGTGCTCGAGGCCAAGGCAGGCGCCCTGGGAAAAGCCGATGAGGATCAGAGGCTTGCCAGGACAGGCCGCGCGGGCGGCGGCCTCGGCGGCAGCGGCGTGCTTCAGCGCGGCAGTCAGCTGCGCCTCGGCCTCCTCCGTCAATGCCTCGACCGCCTTGGCGTCATACCACGACTGGCCCGGCGCGGCGGGCAGGACGGCGTGCAGGGCCGACATGTCGAGGCGCGAGACCAGCGCCTCGATCATCCAGTCAGGGCTCAATGTCCGGCCGTGCAGGACCACCAGGACGGCCTGCGCCGCCCCGGGGTCCGCCCCGGCCGTGACCAGGTCAGCCATGCCTCAAGCGTCCTGGAAGCTGGCGGGCTCGAGGCCCTCGATCAGCTCTTCCTTGCGGTCCTCGAACCAGGGCGGGAAGACGAGGGTCTGCCCGATGGCATCCGCCGGCTCGTCCCGCGCCCAGCCCTCGGGCACGGTCCAGGCCAGTTCGAAGAGCGCGCCGCCAGGCGAGCGGACGTAGCAGGACTTGAAGTACATCCGGTCCTTCTGCTCGGAGATGTCGGTGAAGCCGAGGCCCTCGATATGGGCGCGCAGGTTCATCTGGTTCTCTTCGTCGCCGGTGTTGAGGGCGAAGTGGTGGATGGTCCCGCCCGAGAGAGTCCAGGTGCCCTGGGCCTCGTCGCGGATCTCCATCACCTCGACGACGCTGGTGGGGCCGCCGGCGTTGGGGACCTCGTAGGCCATGCCGTTCTCGTCATCGGCCATCTTCTTGAGCGGAAGCGCGATGGTCAGGAAGTCGTCCATCGCGGTCTTGTCCATCACCGCGACGACGCCGCCGTAGATGCCCTTGATTCCGTGCTCGGCGCTGACGCCCATCTCCTCGTTGGCGATCGGGGTCCGGTTGTCGCCGGGGTTCTCGACCAGCTGCATCTCGATGCCGCTGGGGTGGCGGAAGTCGACCCGGTCGATGCCGAAGCGGTTCGATTTCGTCGCCTCGATCCCGTGCTCGCCCAGCCGGTTGACCCAGAAGTCCGAGGCGCCGACGGGAATCGCCTGCTGCACGATCTTGGACTGGTTGGTCCCGCGCCGGCCGTAGACCCCGGGCTTGCGGAAGGGGAAGGTGGTGATGATGGTCGATTCATCGCCGTTCTTCGACCCGTAGTAGAGGTGATAGACGGGGATCGTCCCGTCGAAGAGCACCGTGCGCTTGACCGAGTAGAGGCCCAGCGTCTTGGTGAAGAAGTCGTAGTCCTCCTGAGCGCCATCGGTGCTCATGGTGAGGTGGTGATATCCCTTGACCTGGCTCATCGGCCGTCCTCCCTGTCGAAAGTCACTCCCGGACCGAAGCCCGCTCCATGGACGACAGTGGCGCGGCCTGCGCGCCGGGACTATGCAAATGCGTCCATACGGCATAACGATCTGTTATGAAGTTCGAGGAAAAGCACCTGGTCCACCTGGCGGCCGTTGTCGAGTACGGCGGCGTGACGCCCGCGGCGGAGCAGCTGGGGCTGTCCCAGCCCGCCGTCTCGCGCACGCTCTCGGCGCTTGAGAAGCGCGTCGGCGAGCCGCTGTTCCAGCCCGGCCGCCGGCCGCTGCGCCCCACGGACATCGGCGCCGAACTGGCCCGGCATGGCCGCGTGATCCTCATGGCCTCGCGCGAGGCGGCCGAGACGATGGCCAGCTTCCGCGCCGGGTCGGCGGGGAAGGTGCGGATCGCGGGCGTGCCCTTCTTCATGGACGCCTTCATCAGCGGGATGATCGGGGGCTTCCAGCGAATCGCGCCTGACATCCTGGTCGAGCAGGGCTACGGCAACCTCGGCGACCTCGAGAAGGCGATCATCGCCAAGCGGCTGGACCTCGCGATCTGCCCGCTCGGCACGATCAAGTCCAAGCCCGAGTTCCGCTTCACCCCGATCCTCAAGGCCCGCAACGTGGTGGCCTGCCGGACCGGGCATCCGCTGCTGCGTCGCAAGACGCTCAGCCGGACCGACGTGGCCGATTACCCCTGGATCGCCCCCCTGCCCGGCTCGCCCCTCCTGGCGGACCTGCACACGATCCTGCTGAACCTCGGGCTGAACGAGATCTGCATCCGCTACACCGGCGGGTCTCTCCTGTCGGTGCTGAACTACCTCGAGCAGACCGACGCGCTCACGATCCTGCCCCATTCGGTGACCTTCGCCCACCGCAAGGACCGCAAGGTGACGGTGCTGCCGTTGGACATCCCGCAGCCGCCCCGGTCCTTGGGCATCCTGCGGGCGCGGGAGTCGCTCTCGCCCGCCGCCGATCAGCTGGCGGCCCATATCCTCAAGGAGTTCGACGCCCTGCGCGCGGCCATCGAGCGGCACCAGACCTCGATCATCTGGGGGCCGTGAGCGCGGGTCAGGCGGCCTGGTAGGCCGAGGTCAGGGCGCGTCCGTCCGGGCCGAAGAGGTGGGCGTGGCGCAGGTCGAAGGTGAGCCCCACCTCGTCGCCGGCGCGGACCTTCGAATGGCCGCCGTCCTGGGCGATGAGCTGGAGACCGTCCGGCAGGGCGACATAGACGATGGTCCGGTCTCCAAGGTGTTCGACCACCTTGACCTGACCGCCGGTGGTGCCGGCGCCGGGGTCGGTCAGGCTGACCGCTTCGGGCCGGATGCCGAGGTCGTGGCCCTCGCCCGAGCCGCCTTCGAAGGGCAGCTCGACCGAGCCGCCACCGGCCAGGGTCGCGCGGGTGCCGCTGCCCGCGGGCTCGAGGGTCACCGGAACGAGGTTCATCGCGGGAGAGCCGATGAAGGAGGCGACGAAGCGGCTGGCGGGGTTGGTGTAGATCTCCATCGGGGTGCCGACCTGTTCGATCTTGCAGTCGTTCAGGACCACGATCCGGTCGGCCATGGTCATCGCCTCGGTCTGGTCGTGGGTGACGTAGATCATCGTGGTGCCGATGCGGTGGTGCAGTTCGGCCAGTTCGACCCGCGTGCGCACCCGCAGGGCGGCGTCGAGGTTCGACAGCGGCTCGTCGAAGAGGAAGGCCGCGGGTTCCTTGACGATGGCGCGGCCGATGGCGACCC
>JAMWZF010000357.1 GCA_024304875.1 Paracoccaceae bacterium | reverse complement strand
AAAGACACCAACCCGCGCGCCGCCCCCCTCCTCTTTTCGCCCTGAAATACCTCGGGGGGCCCGCAGGGCGGGGGCAGCGCCCCCTCGACGCTCGACGCCCGGAGCCCGATCCGGAGCTGCGCGCCGGCCCCGGCCCGACGGCCCCGTCAGGCCCGGCGCAGCGCCTCGGTCACGAGGGCCGGGTTGCCGGCGACGCGCGTGCCGCTTTCGTCCGTCAGCATGTCCTCGAAGCCGACGCGGGTGCTCAGCCCCCGGTACTGGGCGTGGCGCAGCAGCGGCCAGGCCGATCCGCCCTGCCCGTGCAGCAGGCGCGGGGTCGTCATGTCCACCCGGTCGAGGGCGGCGAGGATGGCGTCGGCCTCGTCGAGGGCGGCGGAAGGTTCCTCGGTCATGACCTCGATCAGGATGCGCATCGGCCGCGGGCCGTCCTTGAGGCGGGCGACGTCCGCCAGGGTCCAGACCCCGGCCTCCACGCCGACACCCCTGGCCTCCAGAAGCGCCCGGATCTCCGCCGCCTCGGCCTCGTGCAGGTTGACCGAACAATAGTCCGGCCAGACCTCCCACCGCTTCAGCTTGCCCAGCACGCTGCGCACCCCCGGCATCCCGGCCCGGGTCGACAGGCCGAAGGGCGCGCCGACCGCGCGGCAGGCGGCGATGGCCTCGGCGACGGGGCCGGCGTCGAGGGTTTCCAGCCCGTCGGGGCTGCGCGGGTGGAAATGCGCCTCGTCCGCCCCGGCGGCGCGGCAGGCGGCGAAGTCCTCGGCCAGCGCCTTCGCGGTCAGCGGCAGGGTCCGGGCGTCCCCCGGCAGCCGGTCACCGTTGAGGCAGGCCTGAAGCATCAGGCCCGCTGCTTGACCATGTCGGCGGGGTCGATCCCGGCCACCTCGACCGGCTTCTTCATCGCGTCGCGGCGGAAGGGCTCGCCCAGCTCCTGGTTGATCATGGCCTCGATGAGGGTGGTCCTGCCCTCCTTCTGGTCCTTGATCGCCCGGGTCAGCGCCTCGGTCAGCTCCTCCATCGTCCGCGCCACCACGCCCTGCAGACCGCAGGCCTTGGCGATGCCGGCGTAGCTCACCTGCTCGTCCAGTTCGGTGCCGACGAAGTTGTCGTCGTACCAGAGGGTCGAGTTCCGCTTCTCTGCCCCCCACTGGTAGTTGCGGAAGACGACCATGGTGATCGCGGGCCATTCGCGCCGGCCGATGGCGGTGAGTTCCGTCACCGCGATGCCGAAGGCGCCGTCGCCCGCGAAGCCCACCACGGGCGTGTCCGGGCAGCCGATCTTGGCGCCCACGATGGCGGGCAGCCCGTAGCCGCAGGGGCCGAACAGCCCGGGGGCAAGGTATTTGCGGCCCTCGTCGAAGGAGGGGTAGGCGTTGCCGATGGCGCAGTTGTTGCCGATGTCGGAGGAGATGATCGCGTCGCGGGGCAGGGCGCTCTGGATCGCGCGCCAGGCCATGCGGGGGGACATCCAGTCCGGCTTGTCCGCGCGGGCGCGCTCGTTCCACGTGGTGCCCGGATCGTCCTCCTCGTGGTCCATCGAGGAGAGCTCCTGCGCCCAGCGGCTCTTGGTCTCGGCCACGAGGTCGCGGCGGGCCTTGGCCTCGTCACTGTCGGAGACATCGTGCAGCTTCTTCGTCAGCGCCTGCGCCACCTTCTTCGCGTCCCCCACGATGCCGACCGAGACCTTCTTGGTCAGCCCGATCCTGTCGGGGTTCATGTCCACCTGGATGACCTTGGCCCCCTTGGGCCAGTAGTCGATCCCGTAGCCGGGCAGGGTGGAGAAGGGGTTCAGCCGCGTGCCGAGGGCCAGCACCACGTCGGCCTGGGCGATCAGCTCCATCCCCGCCTTGGACCCGTTGTAGCCGAGCGGCCCGGCGAAGAGCGGGTGCGAGCCGGGAAAGGCGTCGTTGTGCTGGTAGCCGACGCAGACCGGGGCCGAGATCTTCTCGGCCAGGTCGATGGTCGCCTCGATCCCGCCCGACAGGACCACGCCCGCCCCGTTCAGGATGACCGGGAACTTCGCGCCGCGCAGCAGCTCCGCCGCCTCGTCCAGCGCCACCTCGCCGCCGGAAGGCCGCTCGAACTCCACCACCGAGGGCAGGTCGATGTCGATCACCTGGGTCCAGTAGTCGCGGGGAATGTTGATCTGCGCCGGGGCGGAGTGGCGCTTGGCGTTCTGGATCACGCGGGTCAGGACCTCGGCGATGCGGGAGGGGTCGCGGACCTCTTCCTGGTAGGCGACCATGTCCTCGAACAGCTTCATCTGCTCGACCTCCTGGAAGCCGCCCTGGCCGATGGTCTTGTTCGCCGCCTGGGGCGTGACCAGCAGGACGGGGGAGTGGTTCCAGTAGGCCGTCTTGACCGCGGTGACGAAGTTGGTGATGCCGGGGCCGTTCTGGGCGATCATCATCGACACCTTGCCGGTCGCCCGCGTGTAGCCGTCGGCCATCATCCCGCCCGAGCCCTCGTGGGCGCAGTCCCAGAAGGTGATGCCGGCCTTGGGAAAGAGGTCCGAGATCGGCATGAAGGCCGAACCGATGATCCCGAAGGCCTGGTCGATGCCATGTCGCTGGAGGGTTTTGACGAACGCCTCTTCCGTGGTCATCTTCATGGCCGGTACTCCTCCTGTCGCGGTCTGTCAGCGTTCTCGCCCGCACCGCCCCCCACATGCAAGGACGTAAAGATGAAGGTTGAGACGCGGGCCTGGCTGATCCGGCGGCTGGGGTGGCTGGCCCTGCTGCTCGCCGCGATCTGGGTGGTCGAGGCGGTGCAGCTGGTGACGGGCCGGTGGCTGAACGGCCTTTTCGGCCTGATCCCGCGCTATGCCGAGGGCCTGGACGGGATCGCCTTCGCGCCGCTGCTGCACGGCAATCCGGCCCATGCGGCGGCCAATTCGGGGCCGCTCGTGGTCCTGGGGACGACCATCGCCCTGACGGCGACGCGGTCGGTCTGGGCGGTGAACATTGTGATCGTGCTGGCGGGGGGCGGACTGGTCTGGCTCCTCGGCCAGCCGGCGATCCACGTGGGCGCGTCGGGGCTGGTCTTCGGCTGGGCGGCCTTCCTGATCGCACGGGGGCTGAAGGACCGCAGGCCCCTGCCGCTGCTCGTCGCCGCGGGGGTGGGAATGCTCTACGGGACCCTGCTGTGGGGCGTGCTGCCGGGCCAGCCGGGGGTCTCGTGGGAGTCGCACATGTTCGGCGCGATCGCGGGGGTTCTGGCGGTCTTCGTGGTGCCCTGCCGGCTGGCGGCGGCGCCGGCGGCGGCGTGAGTTAGGCAATGGGACGCGGTCGCTCGACTGCGCGGGGGCGGAATCAAGCCGAAGGCGCCGCCCCATCGTCGGGCCGCCCCCACGGCCCG
>JAMWZF010000356.1 GCA_024304875.1 Paracoccaceae bacterium | reverse complement strand
CAGCCCGAGGCACCCGATGGGCAGGCAAGGCGCACATGCATGTGGTAGTGATGCCCCCACCACGGCCGCACCTTGTTCAGCCAGGACCGGTCGCCCGTCGCCCACTGGCAGAGGTCCACCTTGGCGCCGGGGAAGATGAAGATCCGCGCCACCCGCGGGTCCGACGCGGCGGCCCGGAGCAGTTCCCGGTGCTGGTCCGTCCAGCGGTCGTTGACGTAGGCGCCCGAGGCCCGCTGCATCGATATCGACGAGATGTTCTCGCGCTGGGACCGGCTGAGGTCGAGCCGGTTCGGCGGCAACATCCAGATGTCGATGTCGAGGCCGGTCTGGTGCGAGGCATGTCCCGACAGCATCGGCCCGCCGCGCGGCTGGGACATGTCGCCGACGTAGAGGCCCTGCCAGCCGGGCAGGGTCGCGGCGAAGCGGCTGAGGTTCTGGACGTAATCGACGGTGATCGGCTGCGCCCAGTTGCGGTTGCGCGACAGACGCATCGCCTGCCAGGTCGGCCCGGTCTCGGGCAGTTGCACCGCCCCGGCCTGGCACCCGCGGGCATAGCCGCCGAAGCTCTCGCTCTGCTGGTTCGAGGCGGTCGGGATGTAGCCGAACACCTCCTTCGCGACGCGGGTGTCGTTGGTGTTCGAGGTGGAGGCGCGCGCGACCGGCGCACCGGGATTCGCGTTGATCGCCTCGACATCGCCTCCGCCGCCACCACGGCAGCTGGCCAGCGCGAGGGCTGCGATGAGGATCAGGGCGCGGGGATAGGTTCTCTGGACCATTCTGCTCGGTCTCCCTCTGGATGCACCCAGCGTAGCAAGAGAAGGCCCAGCAGGAAAAGGACGATAATCGGGATGACGCCGAGTTGCGTCGATCCGGTGGCCCGCGTGGCGAGGGTGACCGACAGGGGCGCTATGAAGGCCGTGGCCTTGCCGGACAGGGCGAACAGGCCGAAGGCCTCGGCCGGGCGGTCGGGGTCCGCGTGCCGGGCCATGAGGGTGCGGGACGAGGCGTAGATCGTCCCCCCCGCCCCGCCGATCGCGGCGCCGCAGATGTAGAAGATGACGTCCGGCAGGATCGACCCTTCGGGCAGCGCGATGCCGAACAGGCTCTCGCGCGACATGCCGACGATGATGGAGCAGACCCCGATCAGCACCCAGCAGGACACCCGCACCACCGGCATCGGTCCGACCCGCGCATCGGCCATGCCGCCCAGCCACGAGATGATGGCGGCGGCAATGGCGGCGATGATGCCGAAGACGCCGACCTGCACGGTCTCCCAATCGAGCACGAGCGTCGCGTAGATCCCGCCCAGGGCATAGACCGCCGTCAGCGCGTCGCGGTAGAGCATCGAGCCGCCGAGGAAGCAGGCGAGCGACGGCCGGTGCCGCAGGTCCCGCAGGGTCCGGCCGAGGTCTCGGAAGACCGTGACCACGGGCACGCGGGTGCCGGGGGCGGGCAGCGGCTCCTTGATCCAGAGGAAGAAGGGGATGGCGAAAACGGCCAGCCAGAGGCCGATGACGGGTCCGACGATCCGGGTTCCCTCGCGTGTGTCGGGATCGAGCCCGAAGGCCGGCGGATTGCCCAGAAGGGTGACTCCCGCCTCATTCTCGGCCAGGAGCAGAAGCATCAGGAAGAGCGAGACCACGCCGCCCCAGTAGCCGAAGGCGGTGGCCGAGCCGGAGATGCGGCCCACGGTCCGCGGCTCGCCCAGCGAGGGCAGCAGCGCGTTGTTGATGTTGAAGGCGCATTCGGCCGAGGTGTAGCCGACCCAGAACAGGACCAGCGCGCCGATCAGGAAGACTCCGTCCGGCGTCAGCCCCCATGTGCCGAAGGCGCAGATCACGCCGATCAGGGTGAAGGCCGCGATCCAGGGCTTCTTGCGGCCCGAGGTATCGGCCCAGGCCCCCAGGATCGGCGCCGAAAAGGCGATGAACAGGCCTGACACGGTCTGCGCCGTGGTCCAGAGGCTCTGCGCCTGCGCATTGGCGGCGGGCCCGGCCATGCCTTCGGCCAGGTAGTAATCAGCGGCGACAGCGGCGAAGTAGGGGCCGAAGATGAAGGTCAGGCCGAGCGTCGCATAGGGCTGCTGCGCCCAGTCGAAGAACATCCAGCCCCAGATCTTCTTCCGCATCGCCCTGTCGGCCATTCGCCCGTCCCCCCGGTTTTGCCGGGATCAAACGCCAAAGGCCTGGCCGGGGCAAGCGCGGCGTCAGGCGGCGTCGGCCCTGGCCGGGGTCTGCTGCATCGGGGGCCAGGGGCGCAGGGCGTCCGCATCGGCCCAGGCGCGAACCCAGTCCGGCAGCGTCCGGGGCGGACCGTCGTAGCCGATCTCGGCCACAAGGTCGGCCGGCGGCACGATGCCCTTGGGGCCTGTCACGGCCATCCGGATCAGGGCGTGGCCGGCGCACTCGCCGTCCCGCCGCCACATGGCCTGTTCGATGTAGAGGAACCTGTCGTCCCACCCCAGCCCTCGGCTGGTCATGCGGATCCGCTCCATGAACCGGACACGGCGGCGGTACCGGGTGGTCGACCCCGCGACGGTCATCCCCCAGCCCCGGCGTTTCAGCGCCGCGACCATCCCGACCCGCGCCCCCAGCGGCAGCCGCCCGAGGTCGTAGAGCGTCAGCGCCCGGCCGTTGTTCAGTTCCATGAAGATGTCGAGGTCCCAGGGCCAGCAGATGTGGTGGCTCTCGTGGGTGCCGAAGAAGTCGACGGGTCCGGCCTTGCGGGCGGCGCGCATCTGCCAGGCCATGCGGAGGAAGGGGTACATCGGGCTCTCCTTGCGCGGGACGCGGGGACAGGTGGGCCGGGTTGACGCGGACGTCAACCGCGACGCTGCGGAAAGCATGATCCGCCCTGGGGGATTGCGGCGCGGGCGGGCAACCCCTAGGTGCAGGGCGACCGCAAGAAAGGGACCTGGCCGATGACGTCGCTGTTCGAGATACTCATGCTGATCCTCGGCGTGGTGAAGTTCTTCATCATCGCCCATTTCATCATGAGCTGGCTGATCTCGTTCCAGGTGCTGAACATCCGGCAGGAGTTCGTGGCGCAGGTCTGGTACGGGCTGCAGAGGCTGCTGGAGCCGATCTACGGCCCGATCCGCCGCATCCTGCCCCCCATGGGCGGCCTGGACCTCGCCCCCCTGGTGGCCCTGCTGGCGATCTACGCCATCGAGATCGTGCTGCGGAACAACGTCGGGTATTTCGTCTGACCGAGGGGCGGCGCGGCAAGCCACGTCCACCGGCGCCCAGACATCGAACGCCCGTGCGGGGTGACCGATCTCGATTTGAGTATTTGGACCAAATCGAAGCAGCAGGGTGCGCCCCATCGGCTTCGATATGGCTCGAACATTCATCTTCCG
>JAMWZF010000355.1 GCA_024304875.1 Paracoccaceae bacterium | reverse complement strand
GCTGGCGCAGTTCCCGGCGGGGGTGCTGGCCGACCGTTACGACCGCCGCTGGGTGCTGGTCGGGATGTCCGTCGCCTCGGTCGTCGGCTGCGCGCTGATGGTCTGGCTGCCGGGGATCGGTCCCTATGGCGTGCTGGTCTCGGCGGCGCTCTTCGGTTTCGCGACCTTCCCGCTCTACTCTGTCTCGGCGGCCCATGCCTACGACTTCGCCGGGCCCGACCAGCAGGTCGAACTCTCGGCGGCCCTGATGTTCTGGTACGCGGTCGGTGCCATCGCCGCGCCGCTGATCGCCTCGCGGCTGATTGCCGTCTTCGGGCCGCCGGCACTCTTCGGCTTCATCGCGCTGGCTCATGTGGTGCTGGCGCTCTACGGGCTGGCCCGGATGCGGGTGCGGTCGACGCCGGCGCGGAGGATGGACTACGTCTACGTGCCGCGCACAACCTTCATCATCGGGCGGCTGCTGCGGCGGCAAAGGTCGCGGGACTAGAGTTTTCTCAAATTTTCCAGCGAACTACAGGTCCTTTCAACCTGAGATTGCCAGGACTCCAGAACGCCAGCGTTCTGGAGTCCCCAAATGACGCTTAATGCCCGAAACAGAAAGGCTTTTTGTGGTTAACGAATGGTTGAGGCCCCGGCTCGCCCAGCCCGCGCCGCCGCCCCTCTGGCCCTTTGCGCCCCGAGCCGCTACATCGCGGGGCGACCGATCCGAAAGGCACCCGATGGCCCGCCACCTCATCACCTCCGCCATTCCTTACATCAACGGGATCAAGCACCTCGGCAATCTCGTGGGCTCCCAGCTGCCCGCCGACCTCTACGCCCGCTACCTGCGCGGGCGGGGGCACGAGGTGCTGTTCCTCTGCGCCACGGACGAACACGGCACGCCGGCGGAACTCGCGGCCGCGAAGGCCGGCAAGCCGGTGGCCGACTACTGCGCCGAGATGTGGCAGGTGCAGGATGACCTGGGCAAACGCTTCGGCCTGTCGTTCGACCACTTCGGCCGGTCCTCGTCCGACCAGAACAAGCGGCTGACCCAGCACTTCGCCAAGGTCCTCGACGAGGCCGGGCTGATCCGGGAAGTCTCTGAAAAGCAGATGTACTCCAAGGCCGACGGCCGCTTCCTGCCGGACCGCTACATCGAGGGGACTTGCCCCAACTGCGGCTTCGACAGCGCCCGGGGCGACCAGTGCGACAACTGCACCAAGCAGCTGGACCCCGTCGACCTGATCGACCCCCATTCGACGATCTCGGGCTCCACCGACCTCGAGATGCGCGAGACGAAACACCTCTACCTGCGCCAGTCCGCGATGAAGGACCAGATCGCGGAGTGGATCGACACCCGCGAGGGGTGGCCGGTGCTGACCACCTCGATTGCCCGCAAATGGCTGAACGACGGCGACGGCCTGCAGGACCGGGGCATCACCCGCGACCTCGACTGGGGCGTGCCGGTGCAGAAGGGCGACGCGCCCTGGCCGGGGATGGAGGGCAAGGTCTTCTACGTCTGGTTCGACGCGCCGATCGAATACATCGCCTGCGCGCAGGAATGGGTCGACGCGGGAAAGGGGGGCGACTGGGAACGCTGGTGGCGCACCGACAAGGGCGCGGGGGACGTGACCTACACCCAGTTCATGGGCAAGGACAACGTGCCCTTCCACACCCTCTCCTTCCCGGCCACCATCCTCGGCTCGGGCGAGCCCTGGAAGCTGGTCGACTACATCAAGTCGTTCAACTACCTCAACTACGACGGCGGCCAGTTCAGCACCTCGCGCGGCCGGGGCGTCTTCATGGACCAGGCGCTCGAGATCCTGCCCTCGGACGTCTGGCGCTGGTGGCTGCTGTCCCACGCGCCCGAGACCTCGGACGCGGAGTTCACCTGGGAGGCGTTCCAGCAGGACGTGAACAAGGACCTCGCCGATGTCCTCGGCAACCTCGTCTCGCGCGTCACCAAGTTCTGCCGCTCGAAGTTCGGCGAAGAGGTGCCCTCGGGCGGCGCCTACGGTCCCGAGGAACAGGCCCTGATCGACCGGATCACGACCCGCGTGCGGACCTACGAGGCGCGGATGGACGGCATCGAGGTGCGCAAGGCCGCAGCCGAGCTCAGGGCGATCTGGGTCGAGGGGAACGAATACCTCCAGCACGCCGCGCCCTGGTCGACCTTCAAGGAGGACCCCGAGACGGCGGCGGCGCAGGTGCGGCTCGCGCTGAACCTGATCCGGCTCTACGCGGTCCTCTCGGCGCCCTTCCTGCCCGACACCAGCGCGCGGCTGCTCGCGGCGATGAACACGCAGGACGCCGCGTGGCCCGACGACGTGCCCGGCGCCTTGCAGGCGCTTCTCGCCGGCCATGCCTTCACTGTGCCGGACAATCTCTTCGCCAAGATCACCGACGACGAAAGGGCGGACTGGGCGGCGCGATTTGCGGGGACCCGAGGCTAGGCCGCGGCGGCGCCGCCGCGCAGCTCGTCCTCGATCATCGCGCGGATCTGCTTGCGCTCGCGCCGGCTCGACACCTGGCGGGTCTCCGGGCCGACCGGGATAACCAGCCAGGGCTTTGCCTCGGTCCCCAGCCTGTATTCACGGATCGCCGCGATCTCGAGGTCGTCGCCGCCGAAGGCCGCCACCGCCATGATCTCGATGCTGCGGATCGACCGTTCCAGATCCGCCAGATCGCGCGGTCCCGCGTCGGCCTTTTCGGCCGTGATTTCGAGCAATTTGCCGAAGGTTCCGACGGACATGAACTGGCCGCGGGACAGGGGACCGTGATTGGTGACGCCGTTCGGCTGGTCCTTGCCGTGTTTCTGGATCACCTCGCGGTCGGTGATCGTGGCCGAGAACGAGCCGTCCGATGTATGGACGGTGCAATAGAGGTTCTGAACGTAGACCGGCTCCTGGCTCATGTTCGACACCAGGATGACGGCATCGAGGTCGTTGCCGCCGGCGCGATTGACGATCAGCCGGGGCTTGCGGGCCAGCAGGTAGGTACCGAGGAAGACCTGCAGGTAAATCAACCAGACCACCAGCATCGCCGCGTTCAGGATGACGTTCAGCGCGGCGTTGTTCTCGGCGAGCCAGTCCAGCATCGTCCTGCGGACCTCCTTCTTTGGGCCTGAGACGAAAGGGACCGCGGCCGGCTTGGCCACGGCCCCCGTCATTCAGTGCCGTGCATCCCGCGCCGTGGGCGCCGGGTTGCGATGCGCAGGATCGCGCAGGATCACTCGGTGGCCGGAGCCTCTTCGGTGGTCGCCGCGGCGTCGGCATCGGCATCGGCGGCAGGCGCATCGGTGCCCGCGTCGGCCGCCGGGGCCTCGGCTTCGGCATCGCTGCCGGCGGTGGCGGAGGCGTCGGGGGCATCGTTCTCGATGGTCACGCTGGTCTCGCCGCCGGCGGCG
>JAMWZF010000354.1 GCA_024304875.1 Paracoccaceae bacterium | reverse complement strand
GGGGCTGGCCCGTCACAGTCGCCCGCCGCAAGGGCGGTCATGTGGCGTTCGGGGAGGAGACCGAGGTCGATCTGTCCGACATGGACGTGGTCCTCCTCCGCCAGGACCCGCCGTTCGACATGGGGTATATCACCACGACCCACCTTCTCGACATGATCCACCCCAAGACGTTGGTGGTGAACGACCCCTTCTGGGTGCGGAACTACCCCGAGAAGCTGCTCGTCCTGCAGTTCCCGGACCTCACCCCGCCGACGACCATCGCCCGCGACCTCGACACCCTGCGCGCCTTCCGGTCAAGACACGGCGACATCATCGTCAAGCCGCTCTACGGAAACGGGGGGGCCGGCGTGTTCAAGCTGTCGAAGGACGACGGCAACCTTGCCTCGCTGCACGAGCTGTTCAGCGGCATCAACCGCGAGCCCCTGATTGCCCAAGCCTATCTTCCCGCAGTCGCCAGGGGAGACAAGCGCGTCATCCTTGTCGACGGCGAACCGGTCGGCGCCATCAACCGCGTCCCCCAGCAGGGCGAGACCCGGTCCAACATGCACGTCGGCGGCCGCGCCGAGAAGGTCGCCATGACCGACCGCGACCTGGAGATCTGCGCCCGCATCGGCCCCCTCCTGCGCGAGAAGGGCCAGGTCTTCGTCGGCATCGACGTGATCGGCGACTACCTCACCGAGATCAACGTCACCTCGCCCACCGGCATCCAGGAGCTGGAGCGCTTCGACGGCACCAACGTCGCCGCCCTGATCTGGGAGGCGATCGAGCGGCGCAAGGCCGGCTGAGATGAGCCGGCGCCTGAGGCTGATGAACGCGGCCCTGCGCCACCTCGTCCGACGCAAGCTCGCCCGCACGAAGACGCCGGAGGCGGCCGACCGTGACTTCGCCCGCGCCGCCGCCCTGGTCTTCCGCCGCCCGCCCTACCTGACGCATCTGCAAGGCCTCTGCGGTGGCGTGCCGGTCCACTGGCTGCGCACCCCCGGCGTCCGCACTGACCGGGTCCTCTTCTACATCCACGGCGGCGCCTACTTCTCGGGCTCGGGCAGGACCCACGCCGGTCTTGCCGCGCGGCTGGGGCGCGAGGCGGGGGTGCAGGTCTGCGTGCCGGACTACCGCCTGCTGCAGGAGGCTCCCTTTCCGGCCGCCTTCGATGACGTGCTGGCTGCATGGGAGGGTCTGATCGGCCTTGGCTACCCGCCGCACAGGATCGCCCTCGCCGGGGACAGCGCCGGGGGCGGCCTCGCCCTCGCCCTGCTGGCGCATCTTCTGGCCGGCGGCACGCGCCCGGCCGGCCTATATGCCATGTCGCCCTGGACGGACCTGACGCTGGCCGGCGAGACCCTGCGCAGCCGCTCCGAGGTCCTGATCCCGTTTCACCGCATGGCCGAGGTCGTGGAGCGCTACTGCGCCGGCACCCCGCCCGCCGACCCCCGCGTCTCGCCGCTCTTCGCCGACTGGACAGCCCCGCCGCCGGTGCTGATCCAGGTGGGCGAGGCCGAGGCCCTGCTCTCCGACAGCCTTCGCATGGCCGACTGCCTGCGCGCGGCCGGCGGCGAGGTGACGGTCGAGACCTGGCCGCAGGTCTTCCATGT
Organism: Paracoccaceae bacterium; assembly: GCA_024304875.1. Taxonomy (GTDB): domain Bacteria; phylum Pseudomonadota; class Alphaproteobacteria; order Rhodobacterales; family Rhodobacteraceae; genus JAMWZF01. The sequence goes on along the minus strand of JAMWZF010000354.1, from coordinate 1,793 downwards.
CTGGCAGATCCTGGACGGCTGGCTGCCCGAGGCGCGGGCGGCCCTCAAGACCGGCGGGCGCTTCCTTCAGACCTCCTTCGACAGGGCCAGCCGGTAGCCGACGGCTTCGGCCACATGGGGTTTGCGGACCGCGTCCGACCCGGCCAGGTCCGCGATGGTTCGTGCCACCCGCAGGACCCGGTGATAGCCCCGCGCCGACAGGCCGAACCGCTCCGCCACGCGGGAGAGCAGCGCCTTGCCCTCCGCATCCGGCGACGCCACCGCGTCCAGTGCCGGCCCCTCGAGGTCCGCGTTCAGCCGCAGCGCCCCGCCGTGCCGCGCCACCTGCACCGCCCGCGCGGCCGCCACCCGCGCCGCGACCTCGGCCGAGGTGTCGCCCGAGGGGGGCAGGTCGAGATCGGTGTAGGCCACGGGCGGCACTTCGATGCGAAGGTCGAAGCGGTCGAGCAGGGGGCCGGAGATCCGGTTCATGTACTCCTCGCCGCAGTTCGGCGCGCGCGAGCAGGCGCGGGCCGGGTCGGTAAGGTAGCCGCAGCGGCAGGGGTTCGCCGCCGCCACCAGCAGGAACCGGCAGGGGTATTTCACATGGGCATTGGCCCGGGCCACGATCACTTCGCCAGTCTCGATCGGCTGGCGCAGGGTCTCCAGCACGGCGCGCGGAAACTCCGGGAACTCGTCCAGGAACAGGACCCCGTTGTGAGCGAGAGAAATCTCCCCCGGCTTGGCGCCGCGTCCGCCGCCAACGATGGCGGCCATCGAGGCGGTGTGGTGCGGCTCGCGGAAGGGCCGGATCCGGCTGATCCCGCCTTCGTCCAGCAGGCCCGAGAGCGAGTGGATCATCGAGGTTTCCAGCGCCTCTTCGGCGGCGAGCGGCGGCAGCAGCCCTGGCAGGCGTGCGGCGAGCATGGACTTGCCCGACCCCGGCGTGCCGACGAGGAACATGTGATGCCGTCCCGCCGCCGCGATCTCCAGCGCCCGCTTGGCCCGTTCCTGCCCTTTCACGTCGCGCAGGTCGCGCGTGAGAGGATCGCCCGTCACCTCGCCGGGTTCCGCCGGAGGCAGGGGGGACTGGCCGGTGAAATGGCGGATCACCTCGGTCAGGGTGGCGGCTCCGTAGACCGCGCAGGACCCGACCCAGGCGGCCTCGGCGCCGCAGGCGGCGGGCACGATCAGGGTCCGTTCCTCCTCCGCCGCGGCCATCGCGGCGGGCAGGGCGCCGACCACGGGGACGAGGCGGCCGTCCAGCGACAGCTCTCCCAGCGCCACCGTCTCGGCCAGCGTGTCCCTGGGGATCACCTCCATCGCGCCCAGCAGGGCCATGGCGATGGGAAGGTCGAAATGCGAGCCTTCCTTGGGCAGGTCGGCTGGCGAGAGGTTCACCGTGATCCGGCGCGAGGGCAGGGCGATCGACAGCGCCTCGAAGGCGGCGCGGACCCTCTCGCGCGCCTCGGAGACGGCCTTGTCCGGCAGGCCGACGACGGCGAAGGCGGGCAGGCCGGCGCTGACGGCACATTCCACCACCACGTCCCGCGCCTCGACCCCGTCGAAGGCCACCGTATGGGCGACCGCCACCATGCTGCCTGCTCCCGTCCCGTCGGGGAAGGGGTACCTCTGTCAGGGTTTAGGAATGGTTAACGAGCGCGCCCCACACCGGCGCTACGCCCTCTGCGCGCGTCACGCAGGTGAGTATTTGGGCCAGCCCGAAACAGCGGGACGCGCTTCAGGCTTCGGGCTGGTGCAAATACTCAAAACCGACAGCCGCCCCGCTTGCGCCGTCAGGGCATGGGGAAGGG
>JAMWZF010000353.1 GCA_024304875.1 Paracoccaceae bacterium | reverse complement strand
GCGGCGCCCCAGGGGCCGTTCGCCCCCATCATGGCACCCCCCATCTGCATCCCGAGGCCCGCGCCCATGCCCATGCCCATCGCGTCCCCGGCGGCGCCGCCCTTGCCGATGGCCTCGGCCGCCTTCCACTTCATGTGGTCGCCCAGGTTGCCGGCGATGCCGCGGCTGGTCCGCTCGTCCAGCGCCTTCTCCACCGCCGGAGGCAGCGAGATGTTCTCGATGTAGAGCTCGGGCAGGGAGAGGCCGTACTGCCGCACGGTGGGTTCGATCGCCTGGGCGATCAGCTTGCCCACCTCGGCGGTGTTCGCCGCCATGTCGAGGACGGGGATGCCCGAGGCGGCGATGGCGCGGGAGAACTCCTGCACGATGATGTTGCGGATCTGGAAGCTGACCTCGTCGCGGGTGAACTCGCCGTCCGTGCCCACGATCTCGGCCATGAAGAGGGCGGGGTCCGCGACCTTGATCGTGTAGGTCCCGAAGGCGCGGATCCGGGTCGGCCCGAACTCGGGATCCCGCAGCATGACCGGGTTCTTGGTCCCCCACTTGAGATCGGTGACCCGGTTGGTGTTGACGAAGTAGACCTCGGACTTGAAGGGCGACCGGAACCCGTGGTCCCAGTGCTGGAGCGAGGTCATGATCGGCATGTTGTTGGTCTCGAGCATGTAGAGACCGGGGGTGAAGACATCCGCCAGCTGGCCCTCGTGGATGAAGACCGCCGCCTGCCCCTCGCGCACCGTCAGCTTGGCGCCATACTTGATCTCGTGGCCTTCCCGCTCGAACCGCCAGACCATCGTGTCGCGGGTGTCGTCCGTCCAGTGGATGACGTCGATGAACTGGCCGGAGAGGAAATCGAGAATGCCCATGGGGAAGCTCCTGAGGTCGAAATGCCCGTCGAAAGGTAAGGGGTGGGGGGCGGTCTGCCAATATGCCTGAGTGTCACCCTTGGATCACGACGGTCTCCCACGGGGCGAGGGAGAGCGTTTCGCCGGCGGCGATCCGCGTGCGGGGGCCGAAGAGGCCGGTGCCGGTGATGGCGAGGTTTTCGGGGGCAATGTAGTCGACGCTTTCGCTGGAGAGGTTGGCGATGACCGCCAGGCGGGCGTCATCCAGCCTCCGCGTGTAGGCCCAGACCTGGGGGTGATCCTCGCTGACGGCCTCGTAGCGGCCGAGGACGACGAGGTCGCTTTCCTTGCGCAGCTTCGCCAGCGCCCTGTATCGGGCGAAGACGCCTTCGGGGTCGGCCCGGTCGGCGGCGGCGTTGATCTCGGTGTAATTGGCGTTCACCTCGATCCAGGGTTCGCCGCTCGTGAACCCCGCGTTGGCGCTGTCGTCCCACTGCATCGGCGTGCGTGCGTTGTCCCGCCCGTTGGCGTTGGCGCCGGCGATGAAGTCCGCCTCGGTCACGCCCGCGCCGGTCTGGATGCGGTGGAAGTTCAGCGTCTCCACGTCCCGGTACTGGTCGATCCGGGTGAACCGGGCGTTGGTCATGCCGATTTCCTCGCCCTGGTAGATGTAGGGCGTGCCCTTCATCAGGTGCAGGACGGTGGCGAGGGCCTTGGCGGAGGCCACGCGATGCTTCGGGCTGTCATCGCCGTAGCGCGACACGGCGCGGGGCAGGTCGTGGTTGCCCCAGAAGAGCGAGTTCCAGCCGTCCTCGGCGCAGACCTCCTGCCACTTGCCGAAGACGCGCTTCAGCGTCGGCAGGTCGATGGCCTTGCGGGTCCACTTGCCATGCGCGGGGTCCCAGCCGGCGACGACGTGTTCGAACTGGAATACCATCGACAACTCGCCCCGGTCCCGGCCGCAGTAGAGCAGGGCGTTCTGCGGCGTCGCGCTCCAGGCCTCGCCCACCGTTACCACGTCACTGCCCTTCAGGACGGCTTGGTGCATCTCCTGCAGGCGCTCGTGCAGGGTCGGCCCGTCCGCCGTGATGCCGCGGTCCACGTCCTTGCCGATCAGGTCGATCACGTCCATGCGGAAGCCCGCGACGCCCCGGTCGAACCACCAGGCCATCATCTCGTACACCGCCGCCCGCATCTCGGCGGTGTCCCAGTTCAGGTCCGGCTGCTTGCGGTCGAAGAGGTGGAGGTAGTACTGGCCGCGCCCCTCGTCCCAGGTCCAGGCCGGGCCGCCGAAGAAGCTTTGCAGATCGTTCGGCACCCCGCCGTCCGGCCCCGCGTCGCGCCAGACGTACCAGTCGCCGTGGGGGCCCTCGGGGTCCGAGCGCGAGGACTGGAACCAGGCATGCTCGTCGGAGGTGTGGTTCACCACCAGGTCCATGACGACGCCGATGCCGCGCGCCTTCGCCTCCGCGAGCATCTGGTCGAAATCGGCGAGCGTGCCGAACTCGGGCGCGATGTCCCGGTAGTCCGAGATGTCATAGCCGTTGTCCGCCATGGGCGAGCGGTAGACGGGCGAGAGCCAGATGAACCCCACGCCGAGGTCCGCCAGGTGATCGAGGCGCGCCGTGATGCCGGGGATGTCCCCGATCCCGTCGCCGTTCGAATCGGCGAAGCTGCGAGGATAGATCTGGTAGGCCGTCGCGGCCTTCCACCAGGGCAGGGCGGTGTCGGTCATCTGGGGCCTTTGCGGAGGGTCAGGTGGAGCCGTCGAGATATTCGCGGGCGATCTGGCGGGCGATGGGCGCGGCTTCGGGCGCGGTCATGCCGGGGGTGAAGCGGTCGTCGTAGAGCATCCTCAGCAGCAGCGCGTCATGGGTCGTCAGCAGGCCGAACTCCTCGTCGTCGTTGAAGATCGACGGCCGCGCCTGCGGGCTGTCGTTGGCCAGGCCCATGCCCTGGGCCAGCTCCTCGTGCACGCAGGAGAGGCGCAAAAGGTCCGGATGCTCGGCCCGGATCAGCGCCACGGCGCGGGTGTAGCTGGGCGAGCCGCCGGCAGAGAAGGCCATGACGAGGCAGAGGGTGGAGCGGTCGAGGTTCACGAAGGCCCGCACCGCGCTTTCCGAGATGCCGGGGATCAGCCGGCGCAGCTGGTCGGCATAGCCCACCCGGTCGTCTTCGGACAGGATCAGCACGTGGTAGTTGCCGCCCGACTCCACCTGGCTGATCGGGTGGCCGGTCAGATCGGCCAACCGCCGGGCGTAGTTGATGATGGCATTGCGATCCTGCACCTGCTGGTCGCGGGGCACGTCGGCGCCGAATTCGACCTGCATCCGGATCGGCGCACCCCAGCGGCGCAGGCGGCTCACGGTCTCCTGCGCGCGCATGATGTCGCCGTCCGCGACGTATTCGTCGAAGAGGGCGATCTGCACGAAGTTCCGGGCCAGCATCGTGTCGGTGTAGGGCGTGTCGGGCCCGCCGCCGTCCGTCCGAAGCAGTCCGCGGGCCAGAAGATCGTTCTGCAGGCGGCGGTAGTAGATCTCGAGCTGGGCGCTGTCCTCGGACC
>JAMWZF010000352.1 GCA_024304875.1 Paracoccaceae bacterium | reverse complement strand
GACTCGGCGTCGGCGCGCAGGGGATCGGCGTGGCCGAGGCCGCGACCCAGGCCGCCGTCGCCTACGCGATGGACCGGTCCCAGGGCCGGGGCGGCGCGATCGTGAACTACGGCGATGTCCGCCGCATGCTCGCCACCATGCGGGCCGAGACCATGGCCGCCCGCTCCATCGCGCTGATGTGCGCCGTCGCCATCGACATGGCCAGTGCCACCGGCAAGCCCGGCTGGCAGGCCCGCGCCGCCCTCTTGACCCCCATCGCCAAGGCCTTCGGCACCGACACCGGGATCGACGTCGCCTCGCTCGGCATCCAGGTCCACGGCGGCATGGGCTTCATCGAGGAGACCGGCGCCGCCCAGTACCTGCGCGACGTCCGCGTCACCGCGATCTACGAGGGCACCAACGGCATCCAGGCCCTCGACCTCGCCGGCCGCAAGCTGGCCGACGGGGGCGAGGCGGCGGGCCGGATGGTCGACGAGATCTGCGAGGGCGCCGAACGCGTCCGCGGCGACCTGCCCGAGCTGGCCGACGCGGTCTACGAGGCGGCCGAGAGCCTGCGGGACGCCACCGAATGGCTGGTCGGCCAGAACGCCGACGCCCGCCAGGCCGGGGCCGTGGCCTACCTCAAGGCCTTCGCCCGGGTCCTCGGCGGCCACGCCCACCTTCAGGCCGCCGCCGCGGCCGGAGACGGCCCGCGTCGCAGGCTGGCGGAGTTCTACATCCGCACCCTCCTGCCCGAGCACACCGGCCTCCTCGCCGCCCTGCGCGACGGCGCCGCGACCACGGCGATCCAGCCGGAAGACCTCGTCGCCTGACGCCGGGCGCGGTCTGGGCAATCCGCCCGGACCGCGCTAGCAGGGTCGCCATGGACGCATCCCCGATCCGATACCCCTGGGCCGAACCGCCCGCGACAGGCGCAGTGACCGAGGTGGCGGAGGGCCTTCTCTGGGCACGCCTGCCGCTGCCGATGAAGCTCGACCACGTCAACGTCTACATCCTCGACGAGGGAGACGGCTGGGCGGTGGTGGACACCGGGCTCGACTGGAAGAAGGGCCGCGCGGCCTGGGAGGCCCTGCTGTCCGGGCCGCTCGCGGGCAAGCCCGTGCGCCGGGTCCTCGTCACCCATCACCACCCCGATCACGTGGGCCTCGCCGGCTGGTTCCAGGCGCAGGGGGCCGAGCTGCTCATGCCCCGCACCGGCTGGCTCCTCGCCCGGATGCTGACGCTCGACGTGCAGGAGGCATGGCCCGCCGAGAGCCTCGCCTTCTACCGCGCCGCCGGGATGCGGGCCGACCTCCTCGAGACGCGGCAGACGGAACGGCCCTTCAACTTTGCCGACTGCGTCGCGCCCATGCCGGTCGGCTTCACCCGGCTCGTCGAGGGCCAGACCCTCACCCTCGGCGGCCGTGACTGGACCGTGCGGATGGGCGCCGGCCACGCCCCGGAACACGCCACCCTCTGGCGCGGCGACATCGTCCTTGGCGGCGACCAGCTTCTGCCGACGATCAGCCCCAACATCGGCGTCTATCCGACCGAGCCCGAGGCCGACCCGCTCTCCGACTGGCTGGAGGCCTGCACCCGGCTCGCGCCCTTCGCCACCGACGCGCAGCTGGTCCTGCCGGGCCACAAGCTGCCCTTCACCGGCCTGCCCGCCCGGATGCGGCAGCTGGAGGACAACCACCACGGCGCGCTGAAGCGCCTCCGCGCCCACCTGCGCGAACCGCGCACGGCGGGCGAATGTTTCCCGGCGATCTTCAAGCGCGAGATCGGCGACGGCGAATACGGCCTCGCCCTTGTCGAGGCGCTGGCCCACTGCCTGCACCTCTGGCACCGGGGCGAGGCGATCCGCACCACCGACGACGGCGTCTGGCGGTTCCGGATGGCCCGGTAGGGCGGGGCCGCCCCGCCTTGCGCTTGCAAACCCGCGCCGCCCTGAGCAGGCTCCCCCAATGACCGATCATCCCGACATCCATACCGCCGCCGAGGCGGCCGAATCCGAGGCCCTCGCCCACCTGCGCGAGGTCCACATCGACCCGGACACCCCGCCGCCGCCCGTGCCCGAGGCCGTCCGCCCGGAGTCGAAGAGCCCGGCGAAATGGGCCTACGAACGGCTGATCCTCTACATCCGCAACTTCGAATCCAAGCTCGACGCCGAGCACGAGATCGCCATCGGCATGGTCGGCGGCGACACCGGCGTCATGCGGATCGAGGGCTTGGGCTTCTTCGACCCCGACATCGTGACCTTCTACGGCACCGATCCCTCCGGCGCGCGGACCCAGCTGATCCAGCACGTCAGCCAGCTCTCGGTCATGCTGCGGGCCCTGCCCAAGCGGCGCGAGGCCGAGGCCCCCGTGCGGATCGGGTTCCGGCTGGCGAAGGAGCTGGAGGGTGATAACGAAGATGCGACAGGCTGACCGCTCCCGAACCCGTGACAGGGCCGCTCACTTGGGCTAACACGACCGCCGACAACCGATATCCGCGAGGGACAGCAGCAATGGCCGAGCACAAGCATGGCGAAATGGACATCTCCGACCACGAGGCGACCTTCGCCGGGTTCATCACCTTCACCGTCCGCACGGTGATCGTGATCCTCGTCTCCGTCGTCCTGCTTGCGCTGATCAACGCCTGATCCCGATGGACCGTCGCAGCTTCCTGATCGGGGCGCCCCTCGCGCTCGCCGCCTGCGGGGCCACGCCCAAATGGGACGACGCCGCCTTCATCAGCCAGGTGGCCTACCGCGACCCCGGTCCGGCGTACCTCACGCTCTACACGATGAAGAACGTGGAGACGGACAACGGCGCCCACACCGGCCTGATGATCAACGCCTCGCAGCGGGTCATCTTCGACGCCGCGGGCACCTTCGGGCACTCGTCGATCCCCGAGCGGAACGACGTGCACTACGGCATCACCGACCAGGTCGCGCAGTTCTACGAAAGCTACCACGCCCGCAGCACCTACTACCTGCTGATCCAGAAGAAATTCGTCTCCGACGCGGTGGCCGAGCAGGCCAAGCAGCTGGTCGAGGCGAATGGCGCGGTGCCCAAGAGCTTCTGCACCCAGCACACCAGCCGCGCCATCGCCCAGCTTCCCGGCTTCGGCGGCGTGCGGCCCAGCTTCTTCCCCGACAGCCTCGCCCGCCAGTTCGGCGCCCTGCCGGGGGTGGAGAGTTCGACCTACCGCGAGGACGACAGCGCCGACAAGGAAGTGGCCCAGGCCGCCTACAACCGGCTCGTCGCCGACGGCATCATCCGCTGAGACCGAGTCAGGGGGCGCTGCCCCCGTCCCTGCGGGACTCCCCCGAGGTATTTGGAGCGAAAAGAGGATGCAAGGGGGCGGCCTTCGCTCCTCTTTTCGCCATAAATACCTCGGGGGGAGCCGAAGGCGGGGTCGCCATTGGTGCGCCATTGGTC
>JAMWZF010000351.1 GCA_024304875.1 Paracoccaceae bacterium | reverse complement strand
GTGGAAGAGTGATTGTCCCCGGCCATCCGGACCTCGCCTGCTGCGCCCTCAGATGTAGGCCGCAGGGGTTAATGAATGGTGAATGGAATCGGCAGAACAGCCCTGCCGATCCCCGCCATTTCGGGGGGGTCACGCCGCCGCCGCGCCGCCCACGGTCAGCCCGCCGATCAGCAGGGAGGGCTGGCCGACGCCCACGGGCACCCATTGACCGGCCTTGCCGCAGTTGCCGATGCCGGGATCGAGGGAGAGGTCGTTGCCGATGCCGCGGATCTTCTGCAGCGCGGTGGCGCCATCGCCGATCAGCGTGGCCCCTTTCACCGGGGCGCCGACCTTGCCGTCCTTCACCCGGTAGGCCTCGGTGCAGGAGAAGACGAACTTGCCCGAGGTGATGTCGACCTGCCCGCCGCCGAAGCCGACGGCGTAGATGCCGTCCTTGAGCTCGGCAACGAGGCTCGCCGGGTCCGCGTCGCCCGACAGCATGTAGGTGTTGGTCATCCGGGGCATGGGAATGTGCGCGAAACTCTCGCGCCGGCCGTTGCCGGTGGGCTGGACGCCCATCAGCCGGGCGTTCTGGCGGTCCTGCATGTAGCCGACGAGGACCCCGTCCTCGATCAGCACGTTCCGGCCCGAGGGCGTGCCCTCGTCATCCACGGTGAGCGAGCCGCGCCGGTCGGGGATGGTGCCGTCGTCCAGCACCGTCACCCCCTTGGCGGCGACCTGGGTGCCCATGAGGCCCGCGAAGGCGGAGGATCCCTTGCGGTTGAAGTCCCCCTCGAGACCGTGGCCGACGGCCTCGTGCAGCAGGATGCCGGGCCAGCCGGGGCCGAGGACCACGTCCATCACGCCGGCCGGCGCCGGTTCGGCGTCGAGGTTCACCAGCGCGATGCGCAGCGCCTCGCGGACCACGGGCTGCCAGCTTGAGGGCTCCATGAGACCGGCAAGGGACAGCCGCCCGCCGCCGCCCATGCCGCCCGACTCGCGGCGGCCGTTCTCCTCGACGATGACGCTCGCGTTCAGCCGGGCCATCGGGCGGATGTCGGTGACGAGACCGCCCTCGGGGCGCAGGATGGCCACTTCCTGGTGCGAGGCGGCGAGGGTGACGGAGACCTGCACGACGCGGGGGTCGAGGCCGCGGGCGAAGGCGTCGATCTCGGCCAGCAGGTCGATCTTGGCGGGGAACTCGGCGGCCTCCATCGGGTCGGCGTCGGTGTAGAGCACGCGGTTGGTGCCCTGGGGCGGGGCGGCCATGGTGCCGCCGCCGTCGCCCACGGCCAGCCGGGCGGTGGCGACGGCCCGCTTCAGGGCGTGTTCGTCGAGGGTGGTGGAATGGGCGTAACCTGCGGTCTCGCCCCGGACGGCGCGCAGGCCGAAGCCTTCCGTTGCGTCATAGCTCGCCGTCCGCACCCGGCCGTCGTCGAAGGACAGGACCTCGGAGCGGCGCCGTTCGAGGAACAGCTCGCCGTCGTCGGCCCCGGCGGTCGCCTCGCGCAGCAGGGCAAGGGCGCGGTCCTGGTCGAGGGCGGTCTCGAAGGGGCGAAACGGGGCCTGGGCCATGGGCATACCTTTCGGGGGTCTGGGGGTCTGCCGGCCAAAAGGGTCAGTTTGACGCGGACCGGCATCTTGAGTGCCGCCGCAGGATATGGGAAAGCCTTTCGCGGATACAACGGGATTCCGCCGGTGCGGGGTTCCGGGGCCTCGCCCGGGAAAGACAGGGATAGTCATGCGAACCACAGCTTTTCTGAACACTGCCGGCGCCGCGATCGCCGCCACCGTCGCCGCCGGTGCCGCCCTGGCCCAGACCTCGGCCGAGGTCGTCGGCGATCTGCCCTTCGTCGGCGTGCCCGAGGACGGGGCGATAGGCTGGCAGCCCGCCGCGACCGAACTGGCACGGGACATCCACTGGCTGGACGGGATGCTGCTGATCATCATCACCGTCATCTCTCTCTTCGTGGTCGGCCTGCTGGCCTACGTGATCCTTCGCTACAACGCCCGGGCCAACAAGACGCCGGCCCGGTTCACCCACAACTCCCCGCTCGAGGTGGCCTGGACCGTGATCCCGATCGTGGTCCTGGTCTTCATCGGATCCTTCTCCCTTCCCGTGCTGTTCAAGCAGCAGGAGATCCCCGAGGCGGACATCAACATCAAGGTGACCGGCTTCCAGTGGTACTGGGGCTATGAATACACCGACGAGGCCGTCTATTTCGAAAGCTTCATGATCGGGCAGGGCGCCAATGTCGCCGACGAGGCGGTGACCGCCGAGCTGGCCGAGTACGGCTACGAGCCCGAGCATTTCCGCCTGGCGACAGACACCTCCGTCGTGGTGCCCGTGGGCGCGACCGTGGTGATGACCGTCACCGGCGCAGACGTGATCCACTCCTGGACCATCCCGGCCTTCGGGGTGAAGCAGGACGCGGTGCCCGGCCGCCTGGCCCAGCTGTGGTTCGCCGCCGAGCGCGAGGGCGTCTACTTCGGCCAGTGCTCCGAGCTGTGCGGCAAGGACCACGCCTACATGCCGATCACCGTCCGCGTTGTCAGCCAGGAGGCCTACGACGAGTGGCTGGCCCTGGCCAAGGAAGAATACCCGGCCTGACCCGGCGGCGGTCGGGGCGAGCCCCGACTTGCCCCGCGAAAGGGCAGGGACGTCGTGATGCGAACCGCAAGGCGGGGCCGGCCCCGCCTTGCCGTACCTGAGAGAGACAAAAGGCTTCGATGACCGACCTGAGCGCACAGAGCGACCTGCCCGACCTGCCCCACGAGGCGCAGTTCGGCGATTACGTCGCGCTGCTCAAGCCGCGGGTGATGTCGCTGGTGGTCTTCACCGCGCTGGTCGGTCTCGTCGTCGCGCCGGTCAACCCGCATCCCTTCGTCGCCTTCGTCTCGATCCTCTGCATCGCCGTCGGCGCGGGCGCCTCGGGCGCGCTGAACATGTGGTGGGACGCGGACATCGACGCCAAGATGAAGCGCACCCGTGGCCGGCCGGTCCCCTCGGGCCGGGTCACGGCAGGGGATGCGCTGGCACTCGGCCTCGGGCTCTCCGGCTTCTCCGTCGTCCTCCTCGGCCTCGCGGCGGGCTGGCTTGCGGCGGGGATCCTCGCCTTCACCATCTTCTTCTACGCCGTCGTCTACTCGATGTGGCTCAAGCGCTCGACGCCGCAGAACATCGTGATCGGCGGCGCCGCGGGGGCCTTTCCGCCGCTCCTGGGCTGGGCCTGCGCAACGGGGTCGGTCGGGATCGAGGCCTGGCTGATGTTCGCCCTCATCTTCATGTGGACGCCGCCGCACTTCTGGGCGCTCGCCCTCTTCGTCAAGACGGACTACGGCGACGCCGGAGTCCCGATGCTGACCGAGACGCACGGGCGGACGTCGACCCGGCGGCATATCATCGGCTACACGCTGGCGCTGGTGCCTGTGGCGGTCTCCCTCGCCTTC
>JAMWZF010000350.1 GCA_024304875.1 Paracoccaceae bacterium | reverse complement strand
CCCGCCGCTGCCCGTCTGCGCCATCGCCAGGGCGTGCTGCGGGTGGTCCGGCAGGCCGGGGTAGATCACCGGCACCCGGCCCCTCAGCCCCTCGGCGATCGCAAGGGCGCTGGCCGCCTGTGCGCGCACGCGCAGGTCCATGTGATCGAGCGACTTCACCAGCATCCAGGCGGTGAAGGGCGACATCGCCCCGCCGGTGTGCTTCATGTAGGGCTCGATCCGGCCACGGATCAGCTCGCGCGTGCCGAGGATCACGCCGCCCAGCGCCCTGCCCTGCCCGTCGATGTGCTTGGTCGCGGAATAGACGATCAGGTCGGCGCCCTGTTCCGCCGCGCGGGAGTAGACGGGCGTCGCGAAGACGTTGTCGACCACGGCGAGGGCACCGACGGAATGGGCGATCTCGCAGACGGCGGCGATGTCGATGACCTCGAGGCAGGGGTTGGAGACGCTTTCGAAGAAGACCGCCGCCGTGCCCTCGCGGACCGCCTCCCGCCACTGGCCGAGGTCAGTCCCCTCGACGAAGGTGACTTCGACGCCGAAACGGGTCAGCACTTCTTCCAGGACGTAGAGGCAGGAGCCGAAGAGCGCGCGTGAGGCGACGACATGGTCCCCGGCCTTCAGGATCGCGCTGAGCGCGCCCGAGACGGCGGCCATGCCCGAGGCGGTGGCGAAGGCGTCCTCGGTCCCCTCGAGCGCGGCGATGCGGCTTTCGAACATCGCGGTGGTGGGGTTGCCGTAGCGGGCATAGATGTACTCGTCCTCGCCGAGGCTCTGGAACCGCGCCTCGGCGGCCTCGGCGCTGTCGTAGACGAAGCCCTGGGTGAGGAAGATCGCCTCGCTCACCTCGCCGTATTGCGAGCGGCGGATGCCGTGGTGGATCGCCTGGGTGCGCCGTTTCATCTTGGTCATGCCGGCCTCCATCAGCCCAACAAAAAGCCCCGACACCGGCAAAGGTATCGGGGCGCGCCCCTGACCTCTTTAGCGGAATGTTTAAAGTGGCCCGCAATCCGGTGAAACAAATCGCCACTCCGCGCCGCATACGCCGCCCCCGCCGCGGCGTCAAGGCGGGCGCGCGGCGGCGCGGGACGTCATGGTTCCGTCACGCAGGCTTAACACCGCCGTCACCGCCGCAGGCTAGCCCACACACAAGATGTAGGGGGGCAGCCATGACACTCCTGTCGATCAACGCCGGCGATCCGGTGCCGGTGGCCGGGCTGGCCAGGGCCCTGGCCGCCCTGCCCGCGGGACGCCCCGTGGTGGTGATGATCCACGGCTTCAAGTTCTGCCCCTCCGCTCCTCGGACCAGCCCGCACACGCATATCCTGTCCGCCGCGCCCAGCCGCGCCTGCTGGAAGGCGATCTCCTGGCCGCGGCACCTGCGCCTCGGAGGAGACCGGGGACTTGCCATCGCCTTCGGCTGGCCCGCACGCGGGACGATCTGGCAGGCCTACGGCCGGGCGGCCGGTGCCGCGGGCAGCCTCGCGCGGCTTCTGCGCACCCTGCACCGGCTCGATCCCGCGCGCCCGGTCCACCTGATCGCCCATTCGCTCGGCGCCCGTCTCGCGCTGCTGGCGCTGAGAGGTCTGGAGCCGGGAACGGTGCACCGGATGGTGCTGATCGCGCCCGCCGTGTTCCGCGCCGAGGCGGCTGCGGCGATGGACACGCCCGCCGGCCGCAGGGCCGAGGTCTTCAGCGTGCTCGGCCGCGAGAACACGCTGTTCGACCTCTTGCTTCGCACCGCCTTTCCGGCCTCGGGGCCGACCCTGGGGCGGAGTGGGCCGGCCCTGCCGCGCTGGCTCGACCTGCGGCTGGATCGCGCCGGGGTGCTGGCGGCGCTGGCCGGCCTCGGCCACCGCATCGCCGCCCCTCGCGCGCGCATCTGCCACTGGTCGGGCTACCTGCGTCCCGGCATCTTCGGCCTCTACCGCGCGCTGCTGCACCGCCCGGCCGAGACGCCCCTGCCGCTCCTGCGCCGGCAGATCGAGGGCGCTCGCGGACTTCCTGCGCCCCGGAGCCGCATTGGCGGGCGGGTCTGTCCCCGCCTTACGGGCGCGCAATCGTAAGGCGGGGCGCGGCCCGCGGTCCGTCAGTAGGGCATGGGGTTGGCCTTGTGGGCCGCCTCGATGTCTTCCAGCACCGCCTCGGACAGCGTCACCGCCTCGCCCGCGAGGATATGTTCCAGCTGCGCGAAGGTGGTGGCGCCGAAGATCGCCGAGATCTTGAACGGCCGGGTCCGCAGCCAGGCCAACGCCATGTGCACCGGGTCCAGCCCGTGTCTGGCGGCGATGTCGAGGTAGACCTGGGTGACGGGCAGGACCCGGTCCGTCATCCGGCCCCCGCCGCTCGGGTTGATCGCCATGCGGCTGCCCTCCGGCAGGGCGCCGCCCTGGTACTTGCCGGTGAGGATGCCGGCGGCGAGGGGCGAATAGGCCATGAGGAGGACATCCTCGTGGTGGCAGAGCTCGGCCAGATCGGTGTCGAAGAGCCGGCAGAGCAGCGAGTATTCGTTCTGGATCGAGGCGACCCGCGGCAGACCGCGCGCCTCGGCCAGGCGCAGGAATTCGGCCGTGCCCCAGGCGCTTTCGTTCGAGAGGCCCCAGGCCCGGACCTTGCCGGCCTTGACCACCGCGTCCATCGCGTCGAGCACGCCGTTCATGTGGTCCTCGACCTCGGCCTTCGAGGGCTGTTTGCGCGGATCGAAGGTCCAGTTCTGGCGGAAGGCATAGGTTCCCCGCATCGGCCCGTGGGTCTGGTAGAGGTCGATCCGGTCGGTCTGCAGACGCTTCAAGGAGGCATTGACCGTGCGCGGGATGATGTCCCTGTCATAGCCCTCGCCGCCCCTGGCCGGAGCGCCGGCGCCAGAGACCTTGGTGGCGATCACCCAGTCGTCCCGCCTGGCCCCCGCCTTGGCGATCCAGGTGCCGATGACCTCCTCGGTCTTGCCGGTGGTCTCTTCGAGGACCGGGTTCACCGGGTACATCTCGGCGGTGTCCATGAAGTTGATGCCGGCTTCGGCGGCCCGGTCGATCTGGGCGTGGGCTTCCGCTTCGGGGGTGTGGGTGCCCCAGGTCATGGTGCCGAGGCACCAGTCGGTCACCTTGAGGCCGCTGCGGCCGAGGTCGAGCATCTTCATCTTGGTCTTCCTTTCCTGCGTCGCGCCGGACCCTAGCGGCCGGCGGGCGGGATGCAACGGCGCATCGGCAGCGACCCGGCATGCCGCTTTGAGGATCGACTTCGCCCGTCCGCGCCGACTAAAGCCTGATCCCATGCGCACGCTCGTGTCCTTCGCCGCCCTGTTCCTGTCGGTCTGCCTGCTCCAGCTCTCCTCGGGCGCGGTGGGGCCGCTGGATGCGCTGGCGGGGCTGGCGCGGGGGTTCTCGGCGGACCAGATCGGCCTGCTGGGGTCGGCCCATTTCGCCGGGTTCTTCGCG
>JAMWZF010000035.1 GCA_024304875.1 Paracoccaceae bacterium | reverse complement strand
GGGACCATGCGCGGTCAGCATCGCCTGCACCCGGGAGACCCCCGGCAAGGCAGCCACCGCCGCCTCGGCCGCGGCACGCACTGATTCCATCCCGCGGGCCGCCTCCGGGTCCGGCGCCTCGATCACGAAACGCACCGTTTCGCCTTCGACGGTCAGCGCGCGGACCATGTCGGCGCCCAGGAGCGTGCCGCCGCCGGGCAAATCAATCCGGGCGAGGACGGCGCGGATTTCGTCGACTGTGACACTCATGACATAGCATCCTTTCAGGGTTCGGACGTTTTCGGGCCGCTGCGCCCAACCATGCGGCAGAATTGGGGACAAAGCGGGCAAATCGAAAACATCACGCTCACGCTGCCGTGCGCTTTGTGACGTTAACCATAAGTCAGGCCTCACTTTTTCCCATGCGCGAGCCGCATAGCTGCATTGCAGCATTGGGCCGTTGTGCAGGCGCAGCATTCGCCTATTTTGGTTCTCGACAGCGCTAACGGGCTACCGATCAAACGGAGCCGGGACAAGCGCAAGACAGAATTCCGATCCGACCGGCACCCTAGGCCGGCGGGCACAGAGCAGAAAGAGAGTAAGACACGATGGCTTACACAACCGATATCCGCACCGGCACCGCCACCCGCAGCCTGCGCGACCGCGCCACCGCCTTCTTCGCAGACCTGGGCGAGCGCCGCGCCAAGCAGCAGGTGTACCGCACCACGGTCGCCGAGCTTCAGTCCCTCACCGACCGCGACCTGGCCGACCTCGGCCTGCACCGGTCGGAAATCCGCCGCGTCGCCCTCGAGGCGGCCTACGGCAAGTAACAGATTTCGGGGTTCCCTCTCCTCCTCCCTTGGGAATCCTGATCGGCGGTTCGCTCCTCCTCCTCCCTGAGCGGATCGCCAACAAATACCAAGTTTCGGGGCCCCTCTCCTCCTCCCTGGGTCCTCGGATCGGCGGTCCGCTCCTCCTCCTCCCTGAGCGGGCCGCCACAAATTCACGGTTCGGGGCCCCTCTCCTCCTCCCTGGGGTTCCTGATCGGCGGGTCGCTCCTCCTCCTCCCTGAGCGTCTCGTCACCTGACGAAGCGGCGGTGATCCTCTCCTCCTCCCTGGGTCACCGCCGACTTCGACAGGCACACAAGATACGGCCGGGTGCGCTCCTCCTCCCTGAGCAGCCCGGACGACGGAACGGCCCGGTCCTCCTCCTCCCTGACCGGCCGTTCGCAAGATGCGGCGGTGCCTTCCCCGAGGCGCCGCCGTTATCATGTCGGCCCTAGCCGCGCGTGTCCTTGGAGGTGCCCATGACCATGTGGCTGGTGATCGCCCGAACGTGCGGCACGGTGCCCAGCGTGTCGGTGTGGAAGGCCTTGTAGGACGGCAGATCCGCCACTTCGACCCGCAGGAGGTATTCGAAGGCGCCCGCGATGTTGTGGCACTCCGTCACCTCGGGCGCCGTCGCCATGGCCTTCTCGAAGCCTTCCTGCGCCGCCTTGGTGTGCTCGGCGAGGGCGACTGTGACATAGACGAGATACCCGCGATCCACGGCGCCGGGATCGACCCGCGCCCGGTAGCCGAGGATCACGCCCCGCCGCTCCAGGTCCTGCACACGGCGCAGGCAGGCCGAAGGGGACAGACCCACCTTTTCGGCAAGGTCGAGGTTGCTGATCCGCCCCTCACCTTGCAGGACGCGCAGTATCCTGCGGTTGATGCCATCCAGTGTCGTCATTTATTGCAAAGATTCCCCATCTGGACGCAGGAACGCAATCCCTCACCACCCGGGGCCGCATATAAGTGCAGACATGACGCTCGACACCTTTCTCCTACTGATCACCTTCGCCTTCGTGGCCTCGGTCACCCCGGGGCCGAACAACGTGATGCTGATGGCCTCGGGCGCGAACTTCGGCATCCTGCGGACGGTGCCGCACATGCTCGGCGTCTCGCTCGGCCATTCGTTCCTCGTCTTCGTCGTCGGGCTCGGATTGGCGGAGGCCTTCCAGGCCCTGCCCGCCCTCCGCAACACGCTCATGGCCGTCAGCGCGGCCTACCTGCTCTATCTCGCATGGAAGATCGCCCATGCGGCCCCGCCGGCGAGGGGCGAGGCGGGAGGAAAGCCGCTGACGTTCCTTCAGGCGGCGGCGTTTCAATGGGTGAACCCCAAGGCCATCTACATGGGGATCGCGGCCCAGACCTGGTATGCGCCCGAGGGGAGCGGCTGGTTCGGCGCGGCGATGGTGGCGGGTGGCTTTCTCCTGGTCAACCTGCCGGCGATCAACATCTGGGTCTGGGGCGGCACGCAGGTGCGGCGGCTGCTGACCAATCCCGCGCGGCTGACCGCCTTCAACTGGACCATGGCGGCGCTGCTGGTCCTCACGCTGGTGCCGATGCTCCTGGGCTAGAGGACCGCCGGCGCCGGGACAGTCGGCGGCTGGGTACCCAGAAGGGCGGCCGCCTCGGCCATGCGCAGGACCGGGCGGGCGGTCTGCATCCCGGCAAGGTCGGCCCGCGCGAGGACCTCTGGCAGGATCGCCCCCGCCTCGGCCGTCGCGTCATCCTCGGGCGGGCGCAGGACGCCGAGGGCGATGTCGCCCAGGAAGAGGCTCTCGCAGACGACCCCTTCGGCCGAGATCAGCTCGTGCGCGTCGAACAGAAGGTGCAGGTAGCGCACCCTGTCGCAGGGCGCGCGGCGCACGTTCGGCAGGCCCGCAAAGGCCCCTGCGGGCACCAGCACCTCGGAGCTGCCGAACATCAGCTCGGCCTCCGCGCTCTCCACCAGCAGGCGATGCTGGGGCGACAGGATCAGCGCCGCGTCGTTGCCCACCGCCCCGGCGTCGAAGCGGACGGGCGCCATGTTGCCCCGGCCGGACACCGTGCGCCCGCCGGTCCAGACCAGGGGCCGGTCGCCGTGATCGCGGGTGCGGACCGGATCTCCGCTGCGCAGATCCTCGACGGCCCGCGTGCCGCCCGGCACCGCGATGCGCGCACCGGGCGTGAAGCACACCGCCTGGTAGGTTGCCGCGGCGTTGGTGTCCGAGTTGTAGAATTGCGGCGCGATGCCGCCCGAGAAGTTGTTGAAGTACCAGGCCTCGAGGTCGAACTCGGGCGTCCAGACCACCTGGGTCAGGCTGCCGTTCGCATCCAGCCCCTCGAAGACCACGACGTGGCCGGCATCGCCGCCCACGTTGATCGGGTCGGACCGGACCACCACCGCGTCCTCGATCGTGGTGCCGCCGTTGCCCTCAAAGGCGATGTCGTAGGTGTCCCCGAGCGAGAAGATGAAGGGCGTCTGGTCGCCGGGGTTCGAGGTGATGGTCAAGTTGATCGACGACGTCGGCGGATAGTCGAAATCGCTCCGGTCCCCGCCGGAGTTGACGTTGCTGCCGGTCGCCGCGGCGAATTCGTTGTTCAGGGCTGTGATCGTGATGGTCATGGGTCCGCTCCGCGGCGGACCATGGGACCAGAATGCCTAATGTCCGGTTAGGAACGGCCTAGAATGGCACGTCGTTGGCCTGCCCCGCCGCGACGACGTAACCGGCCACCACTTTCTTCTCGCCCGCCTTGTCGAACTCGATCACCAGCTTGTCGCCCTCGGTGTCCATCACCTCGCCGTAGCCGAACTTCTGGTGAAAGACCCGCTCACCGATGGTGAAGGCCGAGGTGGCGGACATGTCGATGGTCATGTTCCGGGTCTCGCGCGGCTGCGAGACGCCCCGCTGGCCCTGCCGTTCCTGAAGCCGCCGCCACCCCGGCGAATTGTAGACATCGGCCCGGCTGGCCCGGTCGTGCAGGTGCGAATCCGCGGGTCCCCCCATGCCGGGGCTGCCGTAGAGGCCGGGCGGTGTCAGCACCTCGACATGCGCCTCGGGCAGTTCGTCCACGAAGCGCGAGGTCATCTGGCTTTGCCACTGGCCATAGACCCGGCGGTTGCCGGCGAAGGAGATCGTGCAGACCTCCTCGGCCCGGGTGATGCCGACGTAGGCGAGGCGACGCTCCTCCTCGAGGCCCTTGAGCCCGTTCTCGTCCATCGACCGCTGCGAGGGGAAGAGCCCGTCCTCCCACCCCGGCAGGAAGACCACGGGAAACTCCAGCCCCTTGGCGGCGTGGAGGGTCATCAATGTCACTTTCTCGTCCTGATCGTCGGATTCGTTGTCCATGATCAGGCTGACGTGCTCGAGGAAGCCCTGAAGATTGTCAAAGCTTTCAAGGGCCTTGATGAGTTCCTTGAGGTTCTCGAGCCGCCCGGCCGCCTCGGGCGTCTTGTCGTTTTGCCACATGGCGGTGTAGCCGCTCTCGTCGAGCATCATCTCGGCGAGTTCCATGTGCGTGTCTTCCTCGGCCAGCACCTGGCCGTGCCAGCGGCCGATGTTGCGGACCAGATCCTTCAGCGCCGCGCCGCCCTTGCCCTTGATCGCGCCGGTGTCGACGCAGAGGCGCGCGCCTTCGACAAGGGACACACCGTTGGTCCGCGCCATCCGCTGGATCGTCTGCACCGCCTTGTCGCCGAGGCCGCGCTTGGGGGTGTTCACGATCCGCTCGAACGCCAGGTCGTCCTCGGGCGAGACGGCGAGGCGAAAGTAGGCCATCGCGTCCCGGATCTCGAGCCGTTCGTAGAACCGCGGGCCGCCGATCACGCGGTAGGGCAGGCCGATGGTCAAAAACCGGTCCTCGAAGGCCCGCATCTGGTGTGACGCGCGCACGAGGATCGCCATCTTGTCGAGGCCGATCGGCTCCATCCCGCGGGTGCCGACCTGCATGGATTCGATCTCCTCGCCGATCCAGCGGGCCTCCTCGTCGCCGTCCCAGTGGCCGATCAGGCGGACCTTGTGGCCGTCCCCGGCCTCGGTGAACAGGGTCTTGCCGAGGCGCCCCTTGTTGGCGGCGATCACGCCCGAGGCAGCGCCGAGGATATGGCCGGTAGAGCGGTAGTTCTGCTCCAGCCGGATCACCGCCGCGCCGGGAAAATCCTTTTCGAACCGCAGGATGTTGCCCACCTCGGCGCCGCGCCAGCCGTAGATCGACTGGTCGTCGTCGCCGACCACGCAGATGTTGGAATGGCCCCCGGCCAGGAGGCGCAGCCAGAGGTACTGGGCGACGTTGGTGTCCTGGTATTCGTCGACGAGGATGTACTTGAACCAGCGCTGGTACTGTTTCAGCACGTCCTCGCGGTCCTTGAAGATCTGCACCATGTGCAACAGCAGGTCGCCGAAATCGACGGCGTTGAGGTCCCGCAGACGGCCCTGGTAGGCGTGGTAGAGCGCGACGCCGCGCCCGTCGTAGGCGCTCGATTCGCTGACCGGCACGTCGGCGGGCGCCCAGGCGCGGTTCTTCCACCCCTCGATGATGTGCGACAGCATCCGCGGCGGCCAGCGCTTGTCGTCGATGTTCTCGGCCTGGACCAGCTGCTTGAGCAGGCGGAGCTGGTCGTCGGTGTCGAGGATGGTGAAGGTCGACTTCAGACCCACCAGTTCGGCATGGCGGCGCAGCAGCCGGGCGCAGATCGAGTGGAAGGTGCCGAGCCATGGCATCCCCTCCACCACCCCGCCGAGGTGGCGGCCGACCCGGTTCTTCATCTCGCGCGCGGCCTTGTTGGTGAAGGTCACGGCCAATATCTCGTTCGGCTGCGCCCGGCCGGAGTGCAGCAGGTGCGCGATGCGGGCGGTCAGCGCCTTGGTCTTGCCCGTGCCCGCCCCGGCCAGCATCAGGACCGGCCCGTCGAGCGTTTCCGCCGCGCGGCGCTGCTCGGGGTTCAATTCGTCCAGGTAGTGCGCGGGCCGGGCGGCCATCGCGCGCTGCGAAAGGGGGACGGACGCGGCCTCGAAGGCGTCTTCGTCGGAGTATCTGCTCATGCGCGCAAGGTAGCGTGACTCGGCTCCGTTGGAAAGCGCAAGTGTTCGCCAGTTGTTCCGGCCTTGCGGGGGCCGCGGGGCCGGGGCAGTGTCGCGCGATGGACCCCCGCTATCCCGCCCTCTCCGACCTTCGCCGCGCCGCCCGCCGCCGCATCCCGCATTTCGTCTGGGAATACCTCGATAGCGCCACGGGGTCCGAGACGGTGCCGCTGCGCAACCGGGCGGCCCTCGATGCGGTGACGATGATGCCGTCGATCCTGCACGGCAACCTCAAGCCGGATCTCTCGGTGCGCCTCCTCGGCCAGGACTTCGCCCAGCCCTTCGGCATCGCGCCGGTGGGCATGTCGGGGCTGATCTGGCCGGGGGCGGAGGGGCTGCTGGCAGCCGAGGCACGGCGCAGCCACATGCCTTACGGGTTGTCCACCGTTGCCACCGTCCGCCCCGAGGAGGTGGACGCCGGCGGGCGGGGGGGGTTCCAGCTGTATCCGCCGCGGGACCTCGGCATCCTGGACAGCATGCTGGGCCGCATCCGGGATGCGGGCTTCGGGACCCTGATCCTGACGGTCGACGTGCCCGAGCCGTCGCGGCGCGAGCGGCAGACCCGCGGCGGGCTGACCCAGCCGCCCCGGATCACCCCGCGCCTTGCCCTTCAGGTGGCCCGCTGTCCGGCCTGGGCGATGGAAATCGCCCGCCGGGGCATGCCGCGGATGGGCTTCATCGACGACTATGCGGGCGAGTTGACCAAGGGCCAGCTGCCCTCGAACGCCCACGCGGGCTACGTCCTGCGCACCTCGCCCGACCGCGAGTACCTCGGCCGCCTGCGCGCCGCGTGGCAGGGGCCGCTGATCGTGAAGGGCGTTCTGGACAAGGCCACGGTGCCGGGGCTGGAAGAGGCCGGCGTCGACGCGATCTGGGTGTCGAACCACGCCGGACGGCAGTTCGACGGCGCGCCCGCGGTGGCCGAGGTCCTGCCCGGCATCCGGGCGAACACCACCCTGCCCGTCATTGCCGACGGCAGCGTCGGCGGCGGGCTGGACGTGCTCAGATACATGGCGCTTGGCGCGGACTTCGTGATGATGGGGCGGGCCTGGCACTACGCGCTGGGGGCGCTGGGACAGGCCGGACCGGCTCACCTGACCGAGATGCTGCGCGCGGATTTGGTGAGCAACCTCAGCCAGCTGGGCCTCACCACGCCCGCCGCCACCGCGTCCCGCCTGATGTCAGCGCCGGCCTGACCCGCTAGCGCCGCCTTTACACCGGCGCAGATTGCAGCACTATGAATGCTGCAACTGCACAATACCGAACCACCGGGGGACCCACATGGCCGACTTCCAGAAAATCCTCGTCGCGAACCGCGGCGAGATCGCGATCCGGGTGATGCGGGCGGCCAACGAGATGGGCAAGAAGACGGTCGCCGTCTTCGCCGAGGAGGACAAGCTGGGCCTGCACCGCTTCAAGGCGGACGAGGCCTACCGCATCGGCGAGGGGCTCGGCCCCGTGCAGGCGTATCTGTCGATCCCCGAGATCATCCGCGTCGCTAGGGAAAGCGGCGCCGACGCGATCCACCCCGGCTATGGCCTGCTGTCCGAGAACCCCGAGTTCGTCGACGCCTGCGTGGAGGCCGGCATCACCTTCATCGGCCCCCGGGCCGAGACGATGCGCAAGCTGGGCGACAAGGCCTCTGCCCGCAAGGTCGCCATCGAGGCCGGCGTGCCCGTCATCCCCGCGACCGAGGTCCTCGGCGATGACATGAAGGCGATCAAGAAGGAGGCCGCCGAGATCGGCTATCCCCTGATGCTCAAGGCGTCCTGGGGCGGCGGCGGCCGGGGCATGCGCCCGATCATGTCCGAGAAGGAGCTGGAGGAGAAGGTCAAGGAAGGCCGCCGCGAGGCCGAGGCCGCCTTCGGCAACGGCGAGGGCTACCTCGAGAAGATGATCACCCGCGCCCGCCACGTCGAGGTCCAGATCCTCGGCGACAAGGAGGGCAACATCTACCACCTCTACGAGCGCGACTGCTCGGTCCAGCGCCGCAACCAGAAGGTGGTGGAGCGGGCCCCCGCGCCCTACCTGTCGCCCAACCAGCGCGAGACGATCTGCAACCTCGGCAAGAAGATCTGCGAGCATGTGAACTACGAGTGCGCCGGCACCGTCGAGTTCCTGATGGACATGGATTCGGGCGACTTCTACTTCATCGAGGTGAACCCGCGGGTGCAGGTCGAACATACCGTGACCGAGGAAGTCACCGGCATCGACATCGTCCGCGCCCAGATCCTGATCGCCGAGGGCAAGTCGCTGACCGAGGCGACGGGCGTGGCCTCGCAATACGACGTGAAGCTCGACGGCCACGCCCTGCAGTGCCGGGTGACGACCGAGGACCCGACCAACAACTTCATCCCCGACTACGGCCGCATCCAGACCTACCGGAGCGCCACCGGCATGGGCATCCGCCTCGACGGCGGCACGGCCTATTCGGGTGCGGTCATCACCCGCTACTACGACTCGCTGCTGACGAAGGTCACCGCCTGGGCCCCCACGCCCGAGGCCGCCATCGCCCGGATGGACCGGGCCTTGCGCGAGTTCCGCATCCGCGGCGTGTCCACCAACATCGACTTTGTCATCAACCTGCTGAAGCACCCGGTCTTCCTGTCGAACGAATACACCACCAAGTTCATCGACACGACGGACGACCTCTTCGACTTCAAGCCGCGCCGCGACCGGGCGACCAAGATCCTGACCTACATCGCCGACATCACGGTGAACGGGCATCCCGAAACCGAGGGCCGCAATCGCCCCGCCGCCGACGTGAAGGTGCCGAAGGCGCCTGCCCCTTCGAAGGACGGCGTGATGGCCGGGAGCCGCACCATCCTCGACGAAGGCGGCGCCGAGGCGGTGGCGAAGTGGATGAAGGAGCAGAAGCACCTCCTCATCACCGACACCACCATGCGCGACGGGCATCAGTCGCTGCTGGCGACCCGGATGCGGTCGATCGACATGATCCGCGTCGCGCCGGCCTATGCCGCCAACATGGCGGGCCTCTTCAGCGTGGAATGCTGGGGCGGCGCCACCTTCGACGTGGCCTACCGGTTCCTGCAGGAATGTCCCTGGCAGCGGCTGCGGGACATCCGCGCCAAGATGCCGAACATCCTCACGCAGATGCTGCTGCGGGCGTCGAACGGCGTCGGCTACACCAACTACCCCGACAACGTGGTCGAATTCTTCGTGAAGCGGGCAGCCGAGTCCGGCGTCGACGTCTTCCGCGTCTTCGATTCGCTCAACTGGGTCGAGAACATGCGCGTCGCGATGGACGCCGTGGTCGAGAGCGGCAAGATCTGCGAGGGCACGATCTGCTACACGGGCGACCTCTACGACAAGGACCGGCCCAAGTACGACCTCAAGTACTACGTCAAGATGGCCAAGGACCTCGAGAAGGCCGGGGCCCATGTGCTCGGCCTCAAGGACATGGCGGGCCTTCTGAAGCCGCGTCAGGCCAGCGACCTCATCAAGGCCCTGAAGGACGCGGTCGACCTGCCGATCCACTTCCACACCCACGACACCTCCGGCGCCGCCATCGCCACGATCCTCGCCGCCTCCGAGGCCGGGGTGGACTGCGTCGATGCGGCCATGGACGCGCTCTCGGGCAACACCTCGCAGCCGACCCTCGGCTCCATCGTCGAGGCCCTGCGCTACGGGGACCGCGACACCGGGCTCGACATCGGCGCGATCCGCGAGATCTCGAACTACTGGGAGCAGGTGCGGGCGCATTACGCGGCCTTCGAAAGCGGCCTGCAGGCCCCCGCCTCCGAGGTCTACCTGCACGAGATGCCGGGCGGGCAGTTCACCAACCTCAAGGCGCAGGCCCGCTCGCTCGGGCTCGAAGAGCGCTGGCACGAGGTCGCCCAGACCTATGCCGACGTGAACCGGATGTTCGGCGACATCGTGAAGGTGACCCCCTCCTCCAAGGTCGTGGGGGACATGGCCCTGATGATGGTCTCCCAGGGGCTGACCCGCGAGGACGTGGAGAACGAGGCCAAGGACCTCAGCTTTCCCGACAGCGTCGTCGACATGATGAAGGGCAACCTCGGCCAGCCCCCGGGCGGTTGGCCCAAGGCGATCCAGAAGAAGATCCTGAAAGGCGAGAAGCCGATCACCGACCGGCCGGGCAAGCACCTCAAGCCCGTCGACCTCGAGAAGGTCCGCGCCAAGGCGGCCGAGGACGCCGGGATCGAGATCGACGACGAGGATCTGGCGGCCTACCTGATGTATCCCAAGGTCTTCACCGACTACGCCCACCGGCACGAGACCTACGGTCCGGTGCGGACCCTGCCGACCTCGACCTTCTTCTACGGCATGGAGCCGGGCGAGGAGATCACCGCCGAGATCGACCCCGGCAAGACGCTGGAGATCCGCCTCGCCGCCCTCGGCGAGACCAACGAGGAAGGCGAGCGGCGGGTGTTCTTCGAACTGAACGGCCAGCCGCGGACGATCCGCGTGGCCGACCGCGCCTCCGCCGGGGGCAGCGCCGCCCGGCCCAAGGCCGAGATGGGCAATCCTGCCCATGTCGGCGCGCCGATGCCCGGAGTCGTGGCCTCGGTCGGCGTGACGGTGGGCCAGAAGGTGAAGGACGGCGACTTGCTGCTGACCATCGAGGCGATGAAGATGGAGACCGGCCTGCACGCCGAGCGGGACGCGACGGTCAAGGCGGTGCACGTCCAGCCGGGCGGGCAGATCGACGCCAAGGACCTGCTGGTGGAGTTCGAATGACAGGTGCGGCGGGCTGACCCCCGCCTGACCCTCACCCGGTTGCCGGACCGCGCCGCGGAGGGTCGGGGTTGCTCCAGAAGGTGAGTATTTGGGCCAGCCCGAAGCCGCAGAAGCGTCCCTGCTGCTTCGGGCTGGCCATAAATACTCAATCGCCCGATCCGCCACCGTCGGTACGTCTCCAGCCCTGGAGACACCGATTGCCCCCTCCCCGTAAGGCGTGGCTCGCCGCGCCGCCCCCGATCTAAGGTCATCCATGCGCCGCCTGCACGCCATCGCCCTTCTCGTCCCGGACTACGATGCCGGCCTCGACTTCTTTGTCGGCAGGATGGGGTTCGACCTGCTGGAGGACACCGATCTCGGGCACGGCAAGCGCTGGGTCCGGGTGGCGCCGAAGGGGGCCGAAACCTGCTTCCTGCTGGCCCGCGCAGCCACGCCCGAGCAAGAGGCCGCCATCGGCAACCAGGGTGGCGGGCGAGTCTGGCTGTTCCTCGAGACCGACGATTTCGCCCGGGTCCATGCGGCGATGATCGCCAAGGGCATCCGCTTCGAAGAGCCGCCCCGGCGCGAGCCCTATGGCACCGTGGCCGTCTTCCGCGACCCCTTCGGCAACCGCTGGGACCTGATCGAGTTCGCCGGGCGGCCCTAGCGCCCGCCATCCTTTTGCCGTTGCGGCGGCCCTCGAAATTTCCTCTTGCAGCCCTGCGCGGCCTTGGCTATCTGACCCCTCACGAAACGGACGCGGGTGTAGCTCAGGGGTAGAGCATTACCTTGCCAAGGTAAGGGTCGTGAGTTCGAATCTCATCACCCGCTCCAGTTTCTGGACGTGAAGGGCCGCCCATCCGGGCGGCCCTTCGTCGTTTCCGGCATCCGGGGGTGGACGCCGAGGGGTGAAACGGGCTTTCTGCCCCCGACGCGCCCAGCCGGAGGAGAAGCCCCATGTCCCGCCCATTCGACCTGCCCGAAGCCGGCCTTTTCGCGATGCGGGTCTGGGACCCCGGCCAGGACGGCCCGGTCCTGGCGCGGATCGACGGGATGGACGTCGTGGACATCACCTCGCGCGAGTTGCCCACGATGCAGGCCCTGCTGGCGGCCGGCGACCCCGCGGCCGCGCTCTCCGCCGCACCGGGCCGGCGGCTCTGCACGCTCGAGGACCTGGCGGCGAACGCGGTGGAGACGCCCGATCCCGGCCGGCCCTGGCCTCTCGCTCCGTGCGATCTTCAGGCGGTGAAGGCCTGCGGCGTGACCTTCGCCGCCTCCATGCTGGAGCGGGTGATCGAGGAGCAGGCCAAGGGCGATCCGGCCAGGGCCGAGGCGATCCGCACCCGTGTGGCGGGCATCGTCGGCGACAGCCTGCGCGGGCTCGTCCCCGGCTCCGACAAGGCGGGCGAAGTCAAGGCGGCGCTGATCGAGGCCGGGGTCTGGTCGCAGTACCTCGAGGTCGGGATCGGCCCGGACGCCGAGGTCTTCACCAAGGCCCAGCCGATGAGCAGCGTCGGCACCGGCGCCGCCATCGGCCTGCACCCCTCCTCGACCTGGAATAACCCCGAGCCGGAGGTGGTGCTGGCCGTGGCCCCGGACGGGCGGATCGTCGGCGCGACCCTCGGCAACGACGTGAACCTGCGCGACGTGGAGGGGCGTTCGGCCCTGCTGCTCGGCAAGGCCAAGGACAACAACGCGGCCTCGGCCCTCGGACCGGCGATCCGGCTCTTCGACGACAGCTACACGCTGGACGACGTCCGGCAGGCCGAGCTGACCCTGCGGGTCGAGGGGACGGACGGCTATGTGCTGGACGGGGCCTCGCGGATGGACCAGATCAGCCGGGACCCGGCGGACCTCGCGGGCCAGGCCCTCGGGCGGCATCACCAGTATCCGGACGGCATGATGCTGTTCCTCGGCACGCTTTTTGCCCCGACCGAGGACCGGGACGCACCCGGCGGCGGGTTCACCCACAAGCTAGGCGATACCGTCCGAATCTCCTGCCCCGAACTCGGCGCATTGACGAACACGGTGCGGCTGTCCACCGAAGCCCCGGAATGGACCTTCGGGACGGCGGCGCTGATGCGGAACCTGGCCCGGCGGAACCTGCTGTAACCGGCTAGGAGGCCTCGCGGAACCGGGGGAAATCCCCCCGGTACATCCGCGCCTTGCGGGCCTGGGTGTAGGCCCACCAGTTGCGCGGCTCGCCGGTGCGGGACTGGTGGACGATTGCCGAGAGCACGTCATGGATCCGCGGGTCCACCGCAGTGCCCGACATCCTGCAGAGCCGCAGGTACATGTCGTCCGGGTCCTGACCGGCAAGGTCGCCCACGCTCGATATCCCGAGGCGGCGCAGGTCCGCCAATATTCGCGTCCCCATGTTGCGAAGATCGGTCAGGCCCATCTGCCTGCCCTCTGCGACGGCACTGCCGTCGGTTGCGGTCTGCATGTCCATCCGAGCGTCCTCCCTGGCCGACCGATGTCCCCGTCCCACAGGGGCAAGCTAGCACGAAGAAGGGGCACGGCACAGGCTTGACAGGTCGATTCCGGTTTTCCCGACTTGAGAAGATACCGCCCGTTTGGCAGTGTTTCGCCAATTCTTGGAACAATTTCAAAAGGGGACAGAAAGATGTGGGATTTCGACATGGGCAAGGCGATGGGGCTGATGATGCGCACCCTGCCGTTCCTTGTATTCCGGATGGCCGTCTATTTCGGCATCGCCGTGGCCTACGTGCTGGTCACCGGCGTCGGCGCCGGGGTCGGCTGGGGAATCGGCGCCTTCGGCGAGCCGGATTTCCAGGCCACCACCACGGCCTACGGCGGCGTCATCGGCTTCGCCCTGACCGCCGGCGTGATCTACTTCCTGCGCGAATACATCCTCTACATCGTCAAGGCCGGGCACATCGCCGTCATGGTCGAGGCGCTGGACGGGCGCGCCCTGCCCGAGGGCAAGGGCCAGATCGAATATGCCAAGGACGTCGTGCAGAGCCGGTTCTCCGAGGCCAGCGTCCTGTTCGGCGTCGACCAGCTGGTCAAGGGCGTGGTCCGGGCGATCACCGGGCTGATCCAGGGGATCATGACCCTCCTGCCGATCCCCGGGCTGAACAACATCATGGGCGTGGTCCGCGCCTTCCTGCGCGTCGCCGTGGGACTGGTTGACGAGGTGATCCTGGCCCACGCGATCCGCACCCGGTCCGAGAATCCCTGGTCCTCGGCCCGCGAGGCCCTGGTCCTCTACGGCCAGAACGCGCGGCCCATGCTGCGCAACGCGGCCTGGCTGACACTCTTCGTCTACGCCATCTCCTTCGTCGTCTTCCTCGTCATGCTGGCCCCGGCGGCCCTCGTGGTCTGGCTTCTGCCGGGGGCCTGGTCGGCGGGCGGCTTCGTCTTCGCCCTCCTCTTCGCCTGGGCGGTGAAGGCGGCGCTGATCGAGCCCTTCGCCATCGCCTGCCTGCTGCAGGCCTTCTTCAAGGTCACCGACGGGCAAGAGCCGAACCCCGAGTGGCAGGCCAAGCTGGAGAACGCCTCCGCCAAGTTCCGCGAGATGGGCGAGAAGGCGGTCTCATGGGCCACCGGCGGCCGCAGGGCCCCGGGCACGGCGGCGGTGCCGCAGCCGGATACGGCCGTCTGAGACCCTAACCGATCACCGGTATCCGCGGCGCCGCGGCGGTGGGGAGAGCCCCGTCCAGCCGCGGGTCCGGCGCGATCTCGACCTCGCGCCGGACGGCCGTGAAGCCGGACCTCACGTAGAAGGGAAGCGCCGCCGGGCTGTCGAGGGTGCAGGTGTGGACGGTGAGGATCGTCGTCCCCCGCTCCGGTGCCCAGGCCCGCGCCAGCGCCTCGGCCATCAGCCAGCGGCCGAGCCCCTGCCCCGCCGCCGCGGCCACCAGCCCGAAGAACGCCAGTTCCACGGTCGGTGACCGGCGAAAGTCGAGTTCGAGCAGGCCCACCGGTGCCCCGTCCCGCCGCACCTCGACAGCGTCGACGGCCGGGTCGGACAGCGTCGCCCGCAGCGAACGATCGTCCATCCGCAGGCGCGAGAACCAGAGCCAGTCCTCCCCCACCGCGCGGAACAGGGTCCGGTAGGCCGCGGGGTCGGTCAACGGGGCAAGGGCGATGCCCTCCGGCGCTGGCACCGCCGCGCCATCGGGCGGGGCAGTCATCTCCAGGTGAGTGACCACGGAAGCCAGGTGGCCGGGCGGGACCGGGTGGAGCCCCGGCCCCAGGGGCCGATCCTCAGGACGTGGCTGTGGCATGAAAGGTCGCTCCTGATCCGGTCCGTCGCGGCCGACCCTGACCGACCGGTCACCCGCGATCAAGCGGCCCCCCGGCTCTGACCGCCCCCTCCCTCGCCCAGCCGGCCGGAGGGGTGGATCTCGGTCGTGCGGTCCGGCGCGACGGGAACAAGCTGGCCGGTATCGAACTCCACCAGGGTTGCCGGGCGGAGCTGGCG
>JAMWZF010000349.1 GCA_024304875.1 Paracoccaceae bacterium | reverse complement strand
TCCTCGGCCGTGGCCAGATGTATCCCCTGGCGCTCGAGGGCGCCCTGAAGCTCAAGGAAATCAGCTACATCCACGCCGAGGCCTATGCCAGCGGCGAACTGAAGCATGGTCCGATCGCCCTTGTCGACGAACACGTTCCGGTGATCGTCATGGCCCCGCGGGATGCACTTTTCGACAAGACCGTCAGCAACATGCAGGAAGTCATGGCGCGGGGCGGGAAGGTGTTGCTGATCTCGGACCGCGGCGGGATCGAGGCGGCGGGCGAGGGCGTCTGGGAGACGCTGACCCTGCCGGAAGCGGATCCGCTGCTGCATCCCATTCTCTACGCCGTGCCGGCCCAGTTGCTGGCCTATCACACGGCCATCGCCAAGGGCACGGACGTCGACCAGCCGCGCAACCTCGCCAAGTCGGTGACCGTGGAGTGACGGCCGAGGAGGCCATCGCCGAGCTGGAGACCCACGCGGTCCCCGGCAAGGCGGCGGAGATGGAGAAATACCACAAGGTCCCGCGCCGTTACCTTGGCGTGGCGAACCCGGATATCGACGGGCTGTCAAAGGCTTGGCGTGCGGACCTCACGCTCGAGAGCCGCCTCGCGCTTGCGGCCGATTTGTGGAAATCCGACATCCACGAGGCGCGGATCGCCGCCGCCAAGCTTCTGACCCAGGCCCGGATCCGCCCGGACGATACCGCCGCCTGGGCCCTCGTCCAGAGCTGGGTGCCCGACTTCGACGCCTGGGCCGTGGCCGATCATGCCTCCATCGCCGG
The DNA here is from genome assembly GCA_024304875.1 of Paracoccaceae bacterium. Lineage (GTDB taxonomy): Bacteria > Pseudomonadota > Alphaproteobacteria > Rhodobacterales > Rhodobacteraceae > JAMWZF01. The sequence continues at coordinate 2,682 of JAMWZF010000349.1, read as the reverse complement.
ACAGAAACGGCTGGTTGCGGATCCCTCCCGACTCGACGAGGTGGAAACCTGGACCCACAGTCCGCACATGTGGACCCGCCGTGCGGCCCTCGTCATGACGCTGCCGTGGACCAAGATCCGGCATCCCAGACCCGAGGACACCGCCCGCACCGAACGGATCCTCGGCTGGGCAGCGGCCTATGTTCCCGACCGCGACTGGTTCATCCAGAAGGCGATCGCATGGTGGCTGCGGGATTTGTCGAAGCACGATTCCGAACGGACGCGCAGGTTTCTTGCCGCGCACGGCGACGCCATGAAGCCGTTCGCCCGCAAGGAGGCCGGCCGCCTCCTGCCCTAGTTCGCGAAGACCGTCAGTTCGACCACGCTGGTCAGCGAGGCGCCAAGGAGGCGCATGGCGGGAAGGCTGATCTGGCTGCCCGAGCCGGCCTCGCCGCCCGAGGGACGCAATTCGATGTTGATCGACTCGCCCTGATATTCGACCCGGCCCTGGGTCAGCGTGCTGACCAGCGGGGTCTTGAGCCATATGCCAGGGTCTGTCGGGGAGCCGAGGGTTGCCAGTGTGGTCCCCAGGGACGCGCTGCTGGCAGCGGGCTCGACGGCAAGGGCCTCGGCCCGGTCCTCTTCGGTCGTGGTGTCGAACTCGTCCACCGTCGTCGCCGCCGAGGGAGGCGGTGGGGCCGGCGTGGGATCGAGCGTCTCCGACGGTGCGGGCATCGCGGCAGGCGTCGCTCCGCCGCCGCCTGCGGCCTGAAGGGAGGGCGACTCGCACCCGGCGAGGACAAGCGGACCGCAAAACGCCGCAATTCCGAGGAAAATTGGTCTCATGCCCAGACGCTAGGCCAGCTGCGCCCGACCCGCAACCGCAGAAGTTCACCTTGCGCGGCGCCCTGCCCGTCCTTACGTTCCGGACGATGACAGCCCCCCTCGTCGATCCTTTCCAGCGGGCCATCCGCTACCTGCGCCTCAGCGTCACCGACCGCTGCGATTTTCGCTGCGTCTACTGCATGTCGGAGAACATGACGTTCCTGCCGAAGAAGGAATTGCTGACACTCGAGGAATTGGACCGGCTCTGTTCGGCCTTCATCGGACTTGGCGTGGAAAAGCTGCGTATCACCGGGGGCGAGCCCCTTGTCCGCCGCGATATCATGACGTTCTTCCGCGCGATGACGCGACATCTGGACAGCGGTGCGCTGAAGGAGCTGACGCTGACGACGAACGGGTCCCAACTGGGACGCTTCGCGGGCGATCTGTACGACGCCGGGGTGCGCCGGGTGAACGTGTCCCTCGACACCCTGAAAGAGGACAAGTTCAAGGAGATCACCCGCTGGGGCCGCCTGCCCCAGGTCCTGAGCGGCATCGACGCGGCGCAGGCGGCAGGCCTGCGGGTCAAGCTGAACGCCGTGGCGCTGAAAGGCGAGAACGAGGACGAGCTGTTCACCCTGACGGAATTCTGCGCCGCGCGCGGCCTCGACCTGACCTGGATCGAGGTCATGCCGATGGGCGACATCGGCAACGAGGACAGGCTGGACCAGTACTGGTCGCTCAAGGACCTGCGCGCCCGGCTGGCCGAGCAGTACACCGTGACCGACCTGGCCGAAAACTCCGGCGGTCCCGCCCGCTACGTCCGGCTGGAGGAGACAGGCCAGAAGATCGGCTTCATCACCCCGCTCAGCCACAATTTCTGCGAAAGCTGCAACCGCGTCCGCGTGACCTGCACCGGCGAGATCTATACCTGCCTCGGGCAGGAGGGACATTCGGACCTGCGGGGGCCGCTGCGGGCCTCGGACGATGACGCGGTGCTGCGGGACGCGATCCGCGCCGCCATCGCGCTGAAACCCAAGGGCCACGATTTCGACTATTCCCGCGGAGTCGGCGGGCAGGTCAGCCGGCACATGAGCCACACGGGCGGCTGATCCCTTGCCCGCCGGCTGGCCGCCCCTCTACCACCTCTACCGCATGGGAGGCCGGCTCGCCGCGCTGGTCCTGCGCCGCCGCCTGACGAGCAAGCATCTGGCTGAAGGCGGACCGCCGGACAGGGTGCGCGAACGCTTCGGCCATGCCGGCCGCCCCCGCCCGGACGGAAAGGTGATCTGGCTCCACGCGGTCAGCGTGGGCGAGGTGCTCTCCGTCCTGGACCTGGCCGGCGTGCTGGCCGAGACCGCGCATGTCGTTCTGACGACAACATCGGTCACCTCCGCCGCGCTGGTGGCCGACCGCTTGCCCGGCGGCGTCACCCACCAGTTCGCGCCGGTCGACACGGTTCCTTCCGTGCGCCGGTTCCTGGCCCACTGGCGTCCTGACCTCATGGTCCTGACCGAGAGCGAGACCTGGCCGGTCACCCTGTCCGAAGTGCACCGCCGCGGCATCCCCGTCGCCCTCGTCAATGCCCGGATGTCGGAGAAAAGCGCCGCCGACTGGCTCCGCCGCGCACCCCGTGTCGCCCGCGCGGCCCTGTCCCGCATCGCCCTGATCCGGGCCCAGGACCAGGCCAGCGCCGCGCGGTTCCGCCGGCTTGGCGCAGCTGACGGCCGGGTCGAGGTCGGCGGCACGCTCAAGGCCGCGGCCGAACGGCTTCCCGTGGACGAGGGCGCCCGCACCGCGGCGGCGGCATGGGCGGCGGGGCGGCCGGTCTGGCTCGCCGCCTCGACCCACGAGGGGGAGGAGGAGACGATCCTCTGTCTC
>JAMWZF010000348.1 GCA_024304875.1 Paracoccaceae bacterium | reverse complement strand
CCCGCCCCTGCCAGAGCACCACGGCCAGCAGCCCCAGCGTCAACACCGGCAGGACCGAGGGCCCCGGGCTTGGCACATGGCTGATTGCGCCGGGTTGCGCGGCGATGGTCCCGGCGACGAGGAGGATCCAGCGCAGCCCCTGTTCCATGATCCAGAGGCCGATCCAGGACAGCCCGACGGGCCAGAGACAGGCCGCCAGCACCGCCGCCGGCATCACCACGGCGCCCATGACCGGCACCGCGAACAGGTTCGCCACCAGCCCGTAGTGCGAGACCATGTTGAAATGCGCCGCCGCGAAGGGCGCCGTCGCCAGGCCCGCGACGAGGGAGGAGAAGAGGACGTTGCCCGTCCCCCGCACGAGGGCATTGCCCCGCGGGACCTCGATCCGCCGCAGCGCCGAATAGGCGACGACCAGCGCCGTGGTGGCGGCGAAGGACATCTGGAAGCCTGGACCCATCAGTTCCTCGGGCCGGCGGACCAGCACGATGGTCGCCGCGATGGCCACCGCCCGCAGGGTGATCGCCCGCCGCTCGAGCATGACGGAGACCAGCATGACCGCCACCATGATGAAGGCCCGTTCGGTCGCCACGGAGCCGCCCGAGATGGCGAGGTAGGCGCCGCCGCAGACCAGGGCGATGCCGGCGGCGCCCTTCTTGACCGGCCAGTGCAGGGCGACGTAGGGCAGCAGCGCGCCGGCCGACCGGACGGCGGCGAAGACGAACCCGGTCAGCAGCCCCATGTGCAGCCCCGAGATCGCCAGGAGATGCGCCAGGTTGGAGTGCCGGAGCGCAACCGTCACCTCCTGGTCCACGCCGGAGCGGTCGCCGGTGATGATCGCCGCCGCGACGCCGCCGGCCTGCCCGGACATCGCGGAGCGCAGGCCGTCCGAGAGGTCCGACCGGAGCCGGTGCAGCCAGAGCGCCGCGCCCTCCTCGGCGGGCCGGAGCAGAAGCAGGGGCGTGCGGGCGTAGCCGACCGCCCCCAGCCGGTCGAAATAGGCGTGGCGGGCGAAGTCGAAGCCCCCCGGCTCCACCGGCCCGCCCGGCCCCGAGAGGTGCCCTGTCACGATCACCACCTGACCCGGCGCGGGCGCCGTCGGCCCGTGCCCGCCGTGAAGCGAGATGCGGATGCGCTCGGGCGTCCGGGCGGGGTCCATCCGCTCCAGCCGCACCCGGTCGAGCGTCAGCCTGAGGGCGTCGGAGGAGGACCGGTCGATCTGGACCACCCGCCCCTCGATCGCGCCGTAGTAGCGGAAGTCGAGCACCGGGGCGGCGACCGCATGGGACCGGAGGCCCGCCAGACAGCCGCCGAGGGCGATCAGCGCGAGCGCGGCGAAGAGCGGCCCCGCGGCCTCGCCCGCCCGCCGCGCCGCCAGCCCGCAGACCAGGGCGAAGACGGCCAGCGCGGCGTAGTCCGCGGCCCCCGGCTCCACCTTCAGCGCGAACCATCCGCCGACGCCGAGACCGAGGCACACCGGCACCCAGCCCGTCAGGTGCCCCCTCTGGGCCAGCAACGCGTCGTGGACGGCCCGGGCTGGCTGCACTTGTCCTCTCTCGCCGGGGTGAGTATCCCGCCCGGGAAGCCTCCCTCCAAAGTGGTTAGGAAACCGTTAATCCATGCAAGGCACCCCCGTCGTCACCCGCATCGCCCCCTCGCCCACGGGCGAGATGCACATCGGCACGGCGCGGACGGCCCTGTTCAACTGGCTCTACGCCCGGGGTCGCGGCGGCACGTTCCTGCTGCGGATCGAGGACACCGACCGCGCCCGCTCGACGCCGGAGGCGACCGAGGCGATCCTGCGGGGCATGGACTGGCTCGGCCTCGACTACGACGGGGAGGCGGTCAGCCAGTTCGAGCGGGCGGACCGCCACGCCGAAGTGGCGCACCAGCTGCTGGCGAAGGGCGCGGCCTACAGGTGCTTCTCGACCCAGGAGGAGATCGAGGCCTGGCGCGAGGCGGCGCGGGCCGAGAAACGCTCGACCCTGTTTCAGAGCCCCTGGCGGGACGCGGACCCGGCGACCCATCCCGATGCGCCCTCCGTCATCCGCATCAAGGCCCCGCGGGACGGCAAGACCGTGATCGCCGACCGGGTGCAGGGGGACGTGACGATCAGCAATGCCGAGCTGGACGACATGGTGATCCTGCGCTCGGACGGCACGCCCACCTACATGCTGGCGGTGGTGGTGGACGACCACGACATGGGCGTCACGCACGTGATCCGCGGCGACGACCACCTGAACAACGCCGCCCGGCAGATGCTGGTCTACGAGGGCATGGGCTGGCCCCTGCCCGTGTATGCCCACATCCCGCTGATCTTCGGCCCCGACGGCAAGAAGCTGTCCAAGCGGCACGGCGCCACCGGGGTCGCTGAATACCAGGTGATGGGCTACCCGGCGGCGGGGATGCGCAATTACCTCGCCCGGCTCGGCTGGGCGCATGGGGACGACGAATTCTTCACCGACGCGCAGGCGATGGAGTGGTTCGATCTGGACGGAATCAACCGCGCCCCGGCCCGGTTCGACTTCAAGAAGCTGGCCAACATCTGTGGCCAGCACATCGCGGCCGCGGACGATGCTGCGCTGCTGCATGAATTGAAGGCATATCTTGCGGCGGCCGGCGAGGCTCCCCTCACGGAAACCCAGGAGACGCTGCTGGGCGAGGCCATGCCGCTGCTGAAGGACCGGGCCAAGAGATTCCCGGAACTCCTTGAAAAGGCACGGTTCTGCCTCGTCGAGCGCCCCGTGGACCGGGACGAGAAGGCCGAGGCGCAGCTGGCTTCGGTATCCAACGGTATACTGTCCGAATTGACGCCGCGCCTGCAAACTGCTAGCTGGACGCGTGACGCCCTCGAAGGGGAAGTGAGTGCGCTCGCCGAGGCCCACGGGATGGGTCTGGGCAAGCTGGCGGGCCCGCTTCGGGCGGCGCTGGCCGGACGCGCGGCGACCCCTTCGGTGTTCGACATGATGCTTGTTCTGGGCCGGGACGAAACCCTGGCCCGCCTGAAAGACGCCTTTCCCTGAAACCCTTTCGTCACCATTGACGTATAGCGGGAGCGAGGATCGGCATGCCAACGCCGTGCGGCGGCGGGGACCGTCCCCCATGCCCACGCTTCAAGGAGGGATTCCCATGGCAGACACCCAGAAAACCGCCAAGCTGAGCATCGACGGCACCGACTACGATCTGCCGATCCTGTCGCCCACCGCGGGCCCGGACGTCATCGACATCCGCAAGCTCTATGCCGAGGCCGGCGTCTTCACCTACGATCCGGGCTTCACCTCCACCGCCTCCTGCGACTCGACGATCACCTTCATCGACGGCGACGAGGGCGAGCTGCTGCACCGCGGCTACCCGATCGACCAGCTGGCGGCGAAATCGCACTACCTCGAGGTCTGCTTCCTGCTGCTCTACGGCTACCTGCCCAAGGCGGACGAGCTGGAGAAGTTCGAGACCACGA
>JAMWZF010000347.1 GCA_024304875.1 Paracoccaceae bacterium | reverse complement strand
CCGCCGATGCGGCCCTCGTCCGGGCCGAGATCGACCTGGCGCGCCTCGAACGCCGGCGGATGCGGCTGTCGGACGTCGCCCGCGAACTCCCGCTGCTGGCCCGGGCGCTGGCCAGCCTCACCCCTCAAGCCGAGAAGCAGACCGCATGACCCTCCAGTTGACCTCCACCTTCCGGCCCCTCACCGAGGAGGCGGCGCTCGGCGCCATCGCCGAGAACGCCGCCCTCGCCGACGAGGGGCGCCGGGGCCTTGCCGCCGACATGCGCCGCCTGGCCCAGAGCGGCCTGCTGCGGCGCCTCGCCACTCCCGGCGATCCCGTGGTGCAGGCCACGCTCCTGCGCCGCATCGGGCGGGCAAGCCTCTCGGTCGGGCGGCTGGCCGAGGGGCACATGAACGCGGTCAAGCTGATCCGCCTGTACGGCGCGCGCTGCCACCAGAGCCGGCACCTCACGGCGGCAGGGCAGGGGCTCGTCTTCGGCGTCTGGGGCGCGGACGGCGCGGTCCCGGTGACGGCCGAGCCCCATTCGAACGGCACCCTCGGCCTCAAGGGCCGCAAGCGGTTCGCCTCCGGCCTCGGCGCCGTCTCGCGCGCCGTGGTGACCGCCCGGCACGGCGACGACATCCTTCTGGCGATCGCCGACGTGACCTGCACCCGGCGCGCCGACGCCGCGGCCTGGGACACCAGCGGGATGCGGGCGACGCTGTCGGGAACCTACGATTTCGACGGCGTCATGGCCGAAGGGCTGGGCGCAGCAGGCGACTACCTGCGGGAGCCGCATTTCGAGGGCGGCGTCTGGCGCTACGCGGCCGTCCACACCGGCGGTCTCGAGGCCCTGGCCGAGGAGGTCCGCCGCGCCGTCTGCTCCGCGGGCGAGGCCAGCGAGGCGCAGCTGCACCGCGTCGCCCGGATCGCCGCGCTGGCCCACCGCGCCCGGCTCATGGTCGAGGACGCGGCCCGGCGGGTCGAGGCGCCGGGCGCGGGCCCCGCCGAGGTGGCCCTCAGCCTCGCCGCGCGCGAGGAGGTGGAGGCCGCCTGCGTCGAGGGCATGACGCTCGCCGACCGCGCCCTCGGCACCCGCTCCTTCGCAAGGGGGCACCGGGTCGAGCTGGTCCGCCGCGATCTGGCCTTCTTCCTCCGGCAGGCCGATCTCGACGGCAAGCTGCGGCAGGTGGGCCGGACGCTCTGCGCCGCCGACGCGCCGGTCGGCGAGATATGGGGGCGGGGATGATCCGCTTCACCTCGGTCCTGTCCGAGGCGAGGGCCGCGCCGGCGGCGCCGATCTCGGACCTGACGGGCGAGGGCGATGTCCTCGTCCTCGCGCCGCACCCCGACGACGAGTCGCTCGCCATGGGCGGCGCGATCGCGGCGGCGCGGCAGGCGGGCCGCACGGTGCACGTGGCGGTCGTCACCGACGGGGCGCTGTCGCACCCGAACTCGCCCAGCCACCCCGGCCCGATCCTTGCCGCCCTGCGCCGGGCCGAGGTGACGGAGGCGGTCGCGCTCCTGACCGGCGGCGCGGCCGCGCCGGTCTGGCTCGGCTATCCCGACCAGGGGGCGCCGGATTGCGAGGCGGCGTTCGAGGAGGCCGCCGCCGTCCTTGCACCCCTCCTGCCGAAGGTCACCGCGATCTGGACGACCTGGAACGGCGATCCCCATCCCGACCACCAGCGCGTCTGGCGTCTGGCCCGCTGGCTCGCCCGGCGGCAGGGCGATGTGCGGCTGTTCGGCTGCCCGGTCTGGGGCCGCGTGCAGGAGCCCGTCTGCGGCGCCGGCCGCGCCGGGCTGCTGCGGTTCCCCACCGGCCCCTACCGTGACCTCAAGGCCCGGGCCGTCGCGGCCCATGCCTCGCAGATGACCGCCCTGATCGACGACGACCCGGACGGCTTCCGCATGCCGCCGGACCTCGCCGCCCATTTCGTGACCTCCGACGAGATCTTCATTCCCGCATGACCCGCGACGCCGCCTCCTTCGAACGGCTCTACCGGGCCCGGCGCGACCCCTGGGATTACGAGACCAGCCCCTACGAGGCCGACAAGTACCGCCGGTGCATCGACCTGCTGCCGCGGGACCGCTACGGCCGCGGGCTCGAGGTCGGCTGCTCCATCGGCGTGATGAGCGCGCTGATCTCGGCGCGGTGCGGCCTGCTGCTCGGCCTCGACGCCGCGCCGACGGCGGTCGCCCGGGCGCGGGCGCGCGGGTTCGCCAATGCCCTCTTCGAGGTGGGCGAGGTGCCCCGGGACTGGCCGGACGGGCAATGGGACCTGATCGTGCTCTCCGAGGTGCTCTACTACCTGACGCCCGAGGCGCTCGAGGCGACCATCGACGCGGTGCGGCGCAGCCTCGCGCCCGGCGGGACCTGCCTCGTCGCCGGCTACCTCGGCCCCACCGACACGCGCCTCACGGCACGGCAGGTCGAGGCACGGCTGCTGGACAGGCTCGGCGCGGAGTGGCCGGGTCACCACCTGAGGCGGGACAGCGACGCAAGCTGGATCGCCGCGAGCCTGACCCGGCCTCAATCGCCCTCCGCGGGCAGGTAGAGGTAGCCCGGATCGTACCCCGCGAGGTGGCGGAGCCGCTCGAGGTCGTGGATCTCTGCCCGCCCGTCGCGGACCGTGCAGAGGCCGCCTTCCCGCAGGTCGCGAATGACGCGACTGACATGCACCGTCGACAGCCCCGTGATCTCGGCCAGGTCCGACTGCAACAGGGGCAGCGCCACGCTGTGGCCGTCCGCCTCGCCCGCATGGCGAAGCCGCTCGTGCATCTCGCAGATGAAATCGGCCATGGAGGCGAGGGCCCGCATGCGGCTGGTCCTGTACAGCCAGTGCCGATGGATCGCGGCGTCGATCATCGTCAGGCGCCAGAGCGCCAGCGCCCAGTCGGACGAGCGGGCGATGATCCGCTCCAGTGCGGCATGGGGGACGAGGGCGATCTCGGCGGCGGTCAGGCTTTCCACGTCATGGTCCAGCGCCTTCATCGGCAGGCCGTGAAGGTCTATGAATTCGCCCGGCACCTGGATCGAGACCATGGCCCGCCGCGCGGTGCCATTGCTGGAGCCGCGCAGGTACCGGGCCATGATGCCATCGAGCAGCAGCGCACTGTAGTTCATCCGGTCCCCGGTCTCGGACAGCGTGCTGCGCGGCGGCAGATGGCGGACTTCGCTGCAGGCCGACCGGATCTCGTCCCACAGGGCGGCCGGGAGTTGCGCGACCATGCCGCGACGGCGCCAGTCCAGAACGTCGGACATATCCACGGACACGGATCCGGCCCCCTGTTCGATGGCACCTGGGCGGCCGGACCGATCCGGCAGGGACCCCATCGACCCTGTCATGGACGCGGGTCCCGCGTGGCGGCGTGCCGCGGTTGCGGGTCCGCACGACGCGAAAGCGGGGCGACGACATCGGCCCCGAGGGCGATGGCCGAACGCCTGTCGCGCTTCGGCCGCCATGTGCGTGCAGGATACATGG
>JAMWZF010000346.1 GCA_024304875.1 Paracoccaceae bacterium | reverse complement strand
CCTCGGGCTCTCCGCCTTCGGCGACGATGGCGTCCAACCCCTCCTCGATCTTGGACGAGGACCCGGTCAGCCGATCCCTCAGCTTGCGAAAGAATGACATGGGCGCTTCCTATGTGGTCTGACTGTCACCTAGTCCCCCGGCGGGGCGAGGGAAAGGGCATCGGCCCTACCCGTTCAGAAGGCCAAGGGTCAGCGCGATCTGAGCGCCATAGTAGCTGGCCCAGACATCCAGCCGCTGGCCGGAGGTGCGTGCCGCCGCCGGGCCGAACCGGTCGAGCCCGAGGAGGCTGTCCGAGAGAATGAAGAGCGCGGCGCCCAGCGGCACGGCCCAGCCCGGCACGGCCAGGGCGGCCAGGCCCATCACGGTCAGCAGGACGATGTAGCCCGCGACGGGCCCCCGCATGTCCCCGGCGCCCGGCAGGAAGGCCCGGCCTAGGGCCACCGCGAGGAACAGGAAATCGACGGCCAGCGCGATGCGGATGAAGCCGATCACGCCCGGGTCCATCATGTTCACGAAGAGGACGAGGTAGACCAGATGCGCGGCCCCGAAGACACCGATCCCGGCAAGGAAGGCGCGGTCTCCCGGCCGGGCCAAGAGAAAGTCCCCCAGCGCGGAAAGCGCCAGCGCCAGGGCGAGCAGACCGACACCGCCCCTGAGCGCGATCACGGCCAGGAAACCCACCGCCAGCATCTTGATCGCCGCGCGGCCCGGGCCCTGCCCGTGCAGGGCAGGAAAGGCCAGCGCCGCCAGGACCGAGATCGCCCAGTGGATCGTCATCGGCACATCAGACCTCGTCCGGGAAGTGCTTCATCACCAGCCGGATCGGGTTCGGCGCCGCCTGCCCCAGTCCGCAGATCGAGGCATCGGCCATCGCGGTGCAGAGGTCCTCGAGCAGCGGCTGGTCCCAGCGGTCCGCCTGCATCAGCTTGACCGCCTTCTCGCAGCCGACCCGGCAGGGCGTGCACTGGCCGCAGCTTTCGTCCTCGAAGAAGCGCAGCATGTTGAGGGCGGCGTCGCGGGCGGAATCCTTGTCCGACAGGACGACGATGGCGGCGGAGCCGATGAAGCTTCCGTGCTCCTGAAGCACGTCGAAATCCATCGGGATGTCGCCGAGCGAGGCCGGCAGCAGCCCGGCGGAGGGTCCGCCCGGCTGGTAGGCCTTGAAGGTGTGCCCTTCGGCCATGCCGCCCGCCGCCTCGATGATGTCGCGCATCGTGGAGCCGGCGGGAAGAAGATAAACCCCCGGCGCCGCCACCCGGCCGGAGACCGAGAAATTGCGCAGTCCTTTGCGCCCGTTCTTTTCCACCGACGAGAGGATTTCAGGCCCCTCGCGGCGGACGCGGGCGATCCAGTGCAGCGTCTCGACGTTGTGGACGAGGGTGGGCCTGCCGAAGATACCCACCTGCGCGACGTAAGGGGGCCGGTGACGCGGGATGCCGCGCTTGCCCTCGATCGATTCGATCATCGCGGATTCCTCGCCGCAGATGTAGGCTCCCGCACCGCGGCGCAGGTCGATGTAGCCCGTCTCGACGATGCCCGCCGCCTCCAGCGCGGCGATCTCGTGCCGCAGGATCTCGAGCACCGCGGGATATTCGTCGCGCATGTAGAAGAAGCAGGTCTCGGCCTCGACCGCCCAGGCGGCTATCAGCATGCCTTCCAGCACCATGTGGGGCCGGGTCTCGAGGTGGAGGCGGTCCTTGAAGGTGCCCGGCTCGCCCTCGTCGCCGTTGACGGCGAGGTACCGGGGGCCGGGATTGGCACGGACGAAGCCCCACTTCTTGCCCGCCGGGAAGCCGGCCCCGCCAAGCCCGCGCAGACCCGCGTCCAGCATCTGCTGCTGGACCTCCTCCCAGTCGCCACCGTTCCGCAGGGCCTCCAGCGCGGTGTAGCCGCCACCGGCGCGGTAGGCCTCCAGCCCCTCGTACTCGGGCAGGTGGACATGGGTGTCCCCGGCCTGCACCGCCGCCAGCACGCTTTCCGGCGTCGCGAAATCGATGTGGTTGTGCCCCAGCTCGCAGACCGGCGCGGTGTCGCAGCGGCCCATGCAGGGGGCGCGGACGACGCGGACTGCTGCGGGGTCGGTCCCGACCTCGAGCGCGCGCATCAGCTCCTGCGCCCCGGCGAGTTCGCAGGACAGCGAATCGCAAACCCGGATCGTCAGGGCGGGCGGCGGCGTCTCGCCCTCCTTCACCAGGTCGAAGTGGGCATAGAACGAGGCGACCTCCCAGACCGCCGCCATCGGCAGGCCCAGCTCCTCGCCGAGCGCCCGCAGGTGCGGGGCCGAGAGGTGGCCGTAGCGGTCCTGGACCAGATGCAGGTATTCGATCAGGAGGTCCTTCCGGCGGGGCTTTCCCTCCAGCAGCGCCTGCACCTGGCTCCATGCGGAGTCGTCCAGCTGGCGACCCTTCGGCGTCCGGCGGCCCTTGCCCCGCCCCGACTTCCAGACCCCTGCCTGTTCCTGTGTCGCGGTGTCCATCCTAGCCTCCATCGTTTTCCCGAACCATAGGACGGGAGGACGGGCCACAACCATGCAAAAAACGACCATGGACCCCGTTCCGACGAAAAGCCGGCCTGCATGCGGCGACGTAACCTTGCTATAGCGGCGCCATGACGCCCGCGCTTTGGATCTTCTCCATCATCACGCTCGCTCCCGTGCCCCTGATCGCGGGCGCGGCGGTCTGGGGCGGGGGCTGGGCGCTGGCTTCGGTGCTCTACATGACGGTCCTTGCCGGGGGTCTCGACGCGCTGATCCGGCGGACCCTGCCGACGGACCCGGACGGCGCGGAATTTCCCGTGGCCGACGCCCTGTCGGTCACGCTGGCCGTGGCACAGTTCGGCCTTCTTGCGCTCGCGATCGGTGCGCTCGCGGGCGAGAGGCTGACCGGTTTCGAAAAGGCCGCCATCTTCCTCGCGACCGGCTGGTTCCTCGGCCAGATCGGGCACCCCAACGCGCACGAGCTGATCCACCGCTCCGGCCGGGGCCTTCGGCGGCTGGGGCGATGGGCCTACATCTCGGTGCTCTTCGGTCACCACGCCTCGGCCCACCCGCTGGTGCACCATGTCCACGTCGGAACGCCGCAGGACCCCAACTCCGCCCGCCTCGGCCAGACCTACTACGGCTATGCGCCGCGGGCCTGGCTGCGCTCGTTCCGCGCGGGGCTGACGGCCGAGAGCGAGCGGCTTGCCCGCGCCGGCCGGCCCCTGCACCGGCACCCCTATGTCGCCTATGTCGGCGGCGCGGCCCTCGTGCTGACGATCGCCGCCCTGATCGGCGGTCTCGCAGGCCTGCTCTGGATGCTCGCCCTGAGCGGTTTCGCCCAGGCGCAGATCCTGATGTCGGACTACGTCCAGCACTATGGCCTGCGGCGCACCGTGTCGGGCGGCAAGGCCGAGCCCGTCAGCGACGCCCACAGCTGGAACAGCCCGCACTGGTTCACCTCCGGCCTGATGCTGAACGCCCCCCGCCCTGTCTCTTA
>JAMWZF010000345.1 GCA_024304875.1 Paracoccaceae bacterium | reverse complement strand
GGCGGGGTGCATGTCACCATCAACATCACCACGCCCGACGTGGCCGGCTTCGAACGCTCGCAGGGGCAGATCGCGGCGCAGGTGGGCCGCGCCCTCGGCCGCGGCCAGCGCAACCGGTAAGGGAGAGGCAGATGGCATTTCACGAGATCCGGTTTCCGACCGGCCTGTCCTTCGGATCTTCAGGCGGGCCCGAGCGGCGCACCGAGGTGGTGACCCTTGCCAGCGGCCATGAGGAGCGCAATGCGCCCTGGGCCCATTCGCGCAGGCACTACGATGCGGGGATGGGCCTGCGGTCGTTGGACGACCTCGACGCGGTGGTGACCTTCTTCGAGGCCCGGGCCGGGCGGCTGCACGGGTTCCGCTGGAAGGACTGGGCCGACTTCAAGTCGTGCCGGCCCTCGGGCGCGCCGGACGGCAACGACCAGCACCTCGGCACCGGGGACGAGATCCGCACCGAATTTGCCCTGCGCAAGCGCTACGGCTCGGGCGAGGGCGAATACCTGCGTCCGATCACCAAGCCCCTCGCCGGGTCGGTCCAAATCACCGTGGGGTCGGAGGCTGTACTGGAAGGGCGCGACTACACGGTCGATCACACCACCGGCCTCGTCACCTTCACCCATCCGCCGGACACCGGCGCCGAGGTGCGGGCCGGGTTCCAGTTCGACGTGCCGGTGCGGTTCGACACCGACCGGATCGTCACCGCCGTGTCGACCTTCCAGGCGGGCGAGGTGCCCTCGATCCCGGTGGTGGAGGTGCGGACATGAGCCTGCTTGAGCATCTGAGGACCGGAGCGACGACGGTCTGCCGCTGCTGGGCCGTGACCCGTCCGGACGGGGTCCGCCTCGGCTTCACGGACCATGACCTCGACCTGACCTTCGACGGGCTGACGTACCGGGCCGGCACGGGGCTGTCCGCGAAGGCGCTGATGCAGACCACGGGCCTGTCGGTGGACAACACCGAGGCGATGGGCGCCCTGTCGGACGGCGCGATCCGCGAGGCGGACATCGCCGCCGGGCGGTACGACGGCGCCGAGGTCGTGGCCCTTGCCGTCAACTGGACCGATCCCGAGGCGCGCGAGATCACCTTTCGCGGCCATATCGGAGAGCTCCGCCGCGGCGGCGGGGCCTTTCACGCCGAGTTGCGGGGCCTGACCGACACGCTCAACCAGCCCATCGGGCGGGTCTACCAGAAACCCTGCGGCGCGGTGCTGGGGGATGCGGCCTGCGGAGTCGACCTCGATGCCGCGGGCTACTGGCTCGAGGCGGCGGTGACGGCGGCCGAGGCGGACCAGGTCTTCGTCCTCGAAAGCCTGCCGGCCTATCCCGACCGCTGGTTCGAGCGTGGCATCCTGCGTGTGCTCGACGGGGCCGCTGCGGGGCTGTCCGGCCTCGTCAAGACCGATGCCGCACCGGAAGAGGGCGCACCGCGGGAGCTGGTGCTGTGGCAGTCCCTCGGAGCGGCGGTGGCGCCGGGCGATGCCGTCCGGGTCACCGCCGGCTGCGACAAGCGCGCGGAGACCTGCCGCGAGAAGTTCGGCAACATGGTCAACTACCGCGGCTTCCCCGACATCCCCGGCGACGACTGGCTGATGCGCGCGCCGAGGCCCGGGGGCTTGTGATGCGCGGCAATGCGGTGGCCGAGGCCCGCGCCTGGCTGGGCACGCCCTATCGTCATCAGGCGTCGGTCCGAGGGGCGGGCTGTGACTGCCTCGGTCTCGTGCGCGGGGTCTGGCGGGCGCTTTACGGTCATGAGCCCGAGGCGCCGCCGCCCTACACCCCGGACTGGTCCGAGCCGCAGGGCGAAGAGGTGCTCTGGGCTGCCGCCCTGCGCCATCTCACCCCGGTCGACATGGCCAAGCCGGGCGACGTCCTGCTGTTCCGGTTGCGGACGGGGGCGGTGGCCAAGCACCTCGGCATCATGGCCGAGGGCGGCGCCACCCCCCGGATGATCCATGCCTACGCCGGCCACGGCGTCACGGAGAGCCCCCTGACCCCGCCCTGGGCCCGCCGCATCGTGGCCCGCTTCCGATTCCCAGACCTCACCGGAGACTGACTTATGGCGACCATCGTTCTCTCTGCCGCCGGCATGGCGCTGGGCGGCGCCGTCGGCGGCTCCGTCCTGGGGCTCTCCACCGCCGTGATCGGCCGGGCTTTGGGGGCAAGCCTTGGCCAGGCGCTGGACCAGCGCCTGCTCGGATCGGGGTCCGAGGCGGTGGAGGTCGGCCGGATCGACAGGTTCCGCCTGACCGGCGCCTCAGAGGGGGCACCGGTCGCACAGGTCTTCGGCAAGGTGCGGATCGGCGGGCAGGTCATCTGGGCGAGCGAATTCAGCGAGACCAGTCACACCAGCGGCGGCGGCGGTGGCAAAGGTGCGCCGCAGCAGCCGCAGACAACCGAGTACAGGTACTCCGTCAGCCTTGCCATCGCCCTCTGCGAGGGGGCCATCGGCGGAATCGGCCGCATCTGGGCGGATGGGGAGGAGATCGCGCCGGGCGACCTCGACCTTCGGGTCCACACCGGGACCGAGGACCAGCTCCCCGACCCGGCGATCGCGGCGGCGCTGGGGGCCGGCCGCGCCCCGGGCTACCGGGGGACGGCCTACGTCGTGATCGAGGACCTTCCGCTTGGCCGGTTCGGAAACCGCGTGCCGCAGTTCACGTTCGAGGTTCATCGCCCGGCGCAGGCCGCGGAAGGGCCGCTGGCCGACATGGCCTCGACCGTACGGGCGGTGGCGCTGATGCCCGGAAGCGGCGAATACGCCCTGGCGACGACCCCTGTTTCGATTTCCTCGGGGTACGCGCAATCGCGGATGGCCAACGTGAATACGGTGGCGGGGAAGGCCGACATCTCCGTGGCCCTCGATGCCCTGGAAAGCGAGCTGCCCGCCTGCGGATCGGCTTCGCTCGTCGTGTCGTGGTTCGGGGATGACCTGCGGGCGGGACAGTGCCTCCTCAAACCCAAGGGAGAGCAGGAGAGTGCGGACGGTCGGGAAATGGCCTGGCGCGTTTGCGGTCTTTCGCGGTGGCAGGCCGAGAGGGTGGCGCGGGATGCGGAGGACCGGCCGATCTACGGCGGCACGCCCGCCGACGCCTCGGTCGTCCAGGCGATCTCGGCGCTGAAGGACCGGGGCATCGACCCGGTCTTCTATCCCTTCATCCTGATGGAGCAGACCGGGGGGAACACCCTGATCGACCCCTGGACCGGGGACGAGGGCCAGCCGCCGCTTCCCTGGCGCGGGCGGATCACGACCTCCCTCGCCCCCGGCATGGAGGACAGCTCCGACGGCACCGCCGCCGCCGAGGCCGAGGTCGCGGCCTTCTTCGGAAGCGCCGCACGGGAAGATTTCGCGGCTTCGGGCGGGACGGTCACCTATTCCGGCCCGCCCGAATGGTCCTATCGCCGGTTCATCCTGCACTATGCCCACCTCTGCGCCGCCGCGGGCGGCGTCGGGGCCTTCTGCATCGGCTCCGAGATGCGGGGGCTGACGCAGATCCGGGGGGCGGCAGGGAGCTATCCCTGTC
>JAMWZF010000344.1 GCA_024304875.1 Paracoccaceae bacterium | reverse complement strand
AGACAGGGGCTGGCCCCGTCTTACGGGGGATCTTGCGGGACGCCCGGCGCGGGCCTAGCGTTGCCCCAGCGGCCGGCCCGAGGAGGACCGCCGCGACTCATCGAAGTCATCGCCCCGGGAGCCCCCGGGCAACCTTGATCTTCCCTGAGGATCGACCGCCCGGCACGGCGCCGGCGCGGCGTGAAACCCTTGCGAGGTCATCATGGGAAAAGGCAACAACAGGCGCGGCAACAAGGAAGTGAAGAAGCCCAAGGCCGAGAAGCCGAAGGTTCTGGCCACCGCCAATTCGGGCGCGGCGAAGCCTTTGTCGCTGGGCGAGAAGAAGGGCAAGTAGGACCGGCGGCGGGCGGGCACCGGCCGCGCCCGCCGTCCGACATCAGTCCCGTCAGTCGGCGGCGTCGGGGTCCGCATCGTCCTGAGGCGGATCGACCCGTTCGATCACCGGCGCGCTCTTGATCGGCTCGCCCTCTGCGTCGAGCAACGTCCAGTAGCCGCCGTAGCTGAAGATCGACTGCCCCTCCGGCGGGTCGCCGGCGGTGTCGCGGTGAAACTGGAAGAGGATGTAGTCGTTGTAGGTGACGATCCGCGTGTCGTCCTCCTGGACCGTTCCGACAAGATCGGCCTGCAGCCCCGCGCCGGCGGAGGGGGACTGGTCGGCCGTCACGAGGCCCCAGTCTTCGCGGCAGACCTCGTTGCAGGAGCGCAGCGCATCGAACCCGTCGCCGCCGATCACGGCCTCGGTGAGGAAGGCATAGACCGGGCGCCCGTCGGGGCCGACGACATACTCTGCCGCCTCGACGGACTCGCCGCCCGGGACGGCGCTGAGGGTCGCCTCCTCGGCGGTCTGGGCAAGGGCCGCGCCGGCGGCGAAGGGTGCGAGCACGAGGGCGAGACGTGTGCGAGGCATGGGCTCTCCTTTCGGATGTCGGGTCTTGCCGACTCAACGGCCACGCCTGCCTATCGTTCCCGCGGGATGCGGCCCGCGGGAGCTGTGACCGCCCCCCGCGGTCGCCTCAATAGGACCCGCGCAGGGCCCCGTAGGAGACCATCGCGTTGTCGCGGTAGGCGGGCCGCTCCTGCAGCCGGGCGTAGTAGCCGGCGAGGTTCGGCAGGCGTGGCCGCGGCCAGTCGAGGGTGTAGACCCGGTGCAGGATGTGCCCGGCCGCGATGTCGGCGAAGGTGAAGCTCTCGCCGTCCAGCCAGGGCCCCTGCCCGATCCGCGCCTCCAGCATCCCGGCCAGGGGGATCAGCCGGTCCGTGGCGGCCTGCAGGATCGCCGGATCGCGGGTCGCCGGGTCCATGCGGACGTCGTAGACGAAGACCTCGAGCACGGCCTCGGCGAAGGTGTTCTTGGCCCACTCGGCCCAGGTGCCCAGCGGCCCGCGCCGGGCCGGGTCCGCCGGCCAGAAGTCGTCGGCGCCGTAGCGCGCGGCGAGGCAGCGCAGTCGGGCGGCAGTGCCGCGATCTAATCCCGCAAGGACGGCGGCCGCAATGGAGGACCGAGAGCCGTCAGGCCGGGGTGCCGCCGGAGGCCCGTGCCCGGGGGGCACCGAAGCGCAGCGGTGCATCGTGGCGCACGCCGAACCAGAGGCGCAGTCCGAGGGCGGCGGCCATGGTTGCAAGCTGGAACCCCACCTGCGCCCCGGTGCCGTCCTCCGCAAGGCCCCACCAGCGCACGGCGATGAAGAGGAAGGTTCCGTTGACCGCGTTGAACAGGGCGCAGTTGGCATTGAGGTGCCACGACAGCCACCACCGCGGGTGCAGCGGGCCGCGGTGGCGCGTGAAGCCGATCATCGCCGGGCCGAAGACCAGCCCGACCCAGGACAGCGTCACCGCCATCGCATCGCCCCCCGCCAGCCCGGCGGCGAGGACGAGGGCGCCCATCGCCAGCAGCACGTAGCCGAGGACGCGGAACCAGCGGCCACGGAACCGCTCGGGCGCGGCGCGCAGGCGGATGGCGGCCAAGGAGATCGCCGAGACGGTGACGAGGCAGGTGGTGAGGTAGACCATCTGCACCACCCAGCCGGGATCAAAGGGGCCCGGACGGGTGAACAGGACCGGGCCGACCGACAGTCCGACGAGGAGGAGCGTGGCGAGGCAGATCTTGCCCGCGGTGCGGTGCAGCGTCCGCCCCTTCCGGGCCAGCAGCGCGGCCCAGTAGCCCAGAAGGGCGACCGAGCCGATGGCGATGTGCAGAAAAAGTGCCGAGGCAGGTGTCATTCGCGCCCCCGATGTGAAAGGTTAACGCATGTAAACCGATCTCAAGCTACACGACAGGTTAACGTGCGTAAACCAAAATCAATCTCGGAGGAGACGCGTGCGGCGATCCTCGATGCGGCCTGGGCCCTGATCACCGAGGCCGGGCGCGCCGATGTCGCGATGGCAGAGGTCGCGGCGCGGGCAGGCGTGAGCCGGCAGACCGTGTTCTATGCCTTCGGCGGACGCTCCGGCCTGCTGCTGGCGATGGTGCGCCACAAGGATACCCGGTCGGATCACGTTGCCCGGCTGGGGGCGCTCTCTTCCATGACCGCCCCCGGGCCCGAGACGCTGGTGGCCTATTCGGAGGTCTGGCTGGAGTACCTGCCGGTCATCTACCCGGTCGGCATTCTCCTCGACGCCGCGGCGCTGACCGACGCCGAGGCGGCGGCGGCCTGGACCGACCGGATGGTCGATGCCCTGCTGCGCGGCTACCGGCGGCTGGCGCGGGCCATCCACACGGCCCACGGCGTCCCGGAGGACCCCCGGCGTACCGCTGACGAGATCTGGACCATGGTGCATCCCACCACCTACCGGCGGCTCGTCGTCGACTGCGGCTGGACGGAAGAGGCCTTCCGGGCCCGGCAGCTGTCACGGATCCGGTCGCTGGCGGGCTGCGCCGACGCCGGCGGGGATCGACCGGCCTAGTAGAGGTCCCAGTCGTCGGCCTGGCGCAATTCGCCGATCGCCATCCAGCCGACCCGGACACGGGCGACCCGGGTGTCGCCCCAGGTGCGGAAGACGATGGCGAAACCGGCGCTGTCGATGTCCTCGGCCTTCACGTCGGCGCGGTTGTTCGCCTCGGACGAGATGTCCCACATCGACAGGGTGACGGTGACCGAGGGCGGCGCGCGAAAGGCCTCGGCAAAGGCGACGTGAGTGCGCAGCTGGCGCGGGCCCTCGCCGGCCCACATCTCGCCGTCGTCCTGGAAGTCGGAAAACAGGACGACATCGCCCTGGTCGATCCCGATCAAATGGTTGCGCAGTCTTTTCATCGCGTCCGTACCGGCCCCCGAGGTCGGATAACCATAGGGAGGGTTGCGGGCGAGTTTAAGCCCCCTTTGCGGCGAGCCTCGGCCGTTCCCGCAGGGCCACCGGAAGGATCGCGAGCACGATGACGGCGCTGACGAGGAAGGGCGCGCCGGGCAGGTAGGGGCCGGGGCCGTCCCGGTCGGCGAATTGCCGGAAGACGCCCGTCAGCCCGATCGGCGCGGCGACGGCGGCGAGCGAGCCCAGCGAGGCGATGACCCCTTGCACCAGCCCCTGC
>JAMWZF010000343.1 GCA_024304875.1 Paracoccaceae bacterium | reverse complement strand
CTCCTGCGCGCCGGGGGGGTCGATCTCGGCCCCCGCGCGCTCGGCCGCGGTCAGCACCTCGGCGGCGTTCATCGGCACGCAGGCGACGTACCAGGCGGCGATCAGGACCGCGACAAGGGTGAGGACGGGGACGACGTTACGCATGCCGCGTCCTCCGTCCCCTGCGCAGGGCGGCACCGAACAGGACGAGGGCAAGCAGCCCGGTCACGCCCATCGCCGTGATGCCGTCGGCGCAGGTCCGGGTGATCGGCCAGGGGGTGCAGCCGCGGCCCTGCCAGTCGACGAAGGCGGCGATGCCGGGCGCGGCGAAGAGCAGGCCCGACAGGGCGTAGAAGGCGGGGCGGAGGGGCGGCAGCGCGGTCATGCCGTGCGCCTCCGCGGCCAGACGGCGATGGCGAGGCCGAGGCACAGCACCGTCCCCAGCGCGAAGAGCACCTGCCCGAACCGGCCGTCCGCGCAGTTCGCCGTCGCCTCCCACTCGGCGCGGGGGATCCCGGGGCACCCGCGAAAGACGAAATCGGACCGCGCGGCCGAGGCCAGCATCGCCGACAGCGCCCCGGCGAGGAGGCAGAGCCCGGATGCCACCCTGCGCAGGTCAGTCCTCATAGGCATGCCCCGCGCGAAGCCCCTCGCGGACCCGGTGCGCGATCTCGAGGAACTCGGGGGTGTCGCGAATGTCGAGCGGCCGCTCCTTCGGCAGCGGGCTGTCGATCACGTCGGTGATCCGCCCCGGCCGGGGGGACATCACGACGATCTTGGTGCTGAGATAGACCGCCTCGGGGATCGAATGGGTCACGAAAAGCGTCGTCTTCTCGGTCCGCGCCCAGAGGTCGAGGAGTTGCTCGTTGAGGTGGTCCCGGACGATCTCGTCCAACGCACCGAAGGGCTCGTCCATCAGCAGGATGTCCGCATCGAAGGCCAGCGCCCGGGCGATCGAGGCCCGCTGCTGCATGCCCCCCGACAGCTGCCAGGGGTACTTCTTCTCGAACCCCGCGAGGTCGACCATCGCCAGCGTCCGCTTCACGCGGTCCTTCTGCTCAGCCTTCGAGAAGCCCATGATCTCCAGCGGCAGCCGGATGT
Organism: Paracoccaceae bacterium; assembly: GCA_024304875.1. Lineage (GTDB taxonomy): Bacteria > Pseudomonadota > Alphaproteobacteria > Rhodobacterales > Rhodobacteraceae > JAMWZF01. Next base: position 2,460 of record JAMWZF010000343.1, on the reverse strand, counting down.
TCCCGCCGATGGTCCGCCAGGGATACAGCCCCGCGGCCTGGAAGACGTAGCCGTAGGCGCGGGCGCGGCGGGCCTCGTCCGGGGTCATGCCGTTGACGGTCAGGGTGCCGCCCGTCGGCACCTCCAATCCCGCGACGCAGCGCAGGAAGGTGGTCTTGCCGCAGCCGGACGGGCCGATGAAGCTGACGAACTCGCCCTTGGCGATGTCGAGGTCCACGCCCTTCAGCGCATGGACCGGGCCGTCACCCGTCTCGAACGTCAGGTCGAGGTCTTTGGCGGAAACGACGGTCACGCGGCCTCCCACAGCTTGGGTTCGGCGAATTCCACCGAGTTGCCCGCCGGGTCGCGGACATAGATCGAGCGGGGGCCGTGGGGCCAGCGGAAGTCGGCCTCGATCGGGATGCCGTGCGCCTCCAGCCGGTCGGCCCAGGCGTCCAGCGTGTCCGAGGCGAAGCACAGGTGCCCCGGCCCCTCGGCCCCGTGGGGCGGGACGGGCAGGCGGGCGTCCTCGGCCGGCGGCTGCCGGGTCGCGGCGGCGACGAAGCACAGCACGACCGAGGCACCGCAGCGGAAGAACGCGTGGCGGCCCGGAACGCGGGTGATCCGCTCCAGCCCCACGACGGCGCCGTAGAAGCCCTCGGCGGCATCGAGGTCGTCGACGTAGACGGCTGCCTCGAGGACGCCGCTGATCTCGGCAGGACGGGCGGACGACACGGGCGCCTTACACCCCCGTCATGGGAATGCCCGACCGCTGCACCGGGCGCGGGGCGGTCAGGTCCTTCCACTTGGTCAGGGCGCGGTTCACCGTGCCGTTGCCGGGGCGCTTGACGAACTCGCCGTGGCCTTCCTTGGTCCGGATCTCGCCGTCATGCACGGCGACGTAGCCGCGGGTCAGGGTAAAGCGCGGCAGACCCGTCACCTCCTGCCCCTCGAAGACGTTGTAGTCGATGGCGGACTGCTGGGCCGAGGCGGTGATCGTCTTGGTCTTGGCCGGGTCCCAGACCACGATGTCGGCATCGGCGCCGACGAGGATCGCGCCCTTGCGGGGATAGCAGTTCAGGATCTTGGCGATGTTGGTCGAGGTGACGGCGACGAACTCGTTGGGCGTCAGGCGCCCGGTCTCCACCCCGTGGGTCCAGAGCATCGGCATCCGGTCCTCGAGGCCCCCGGTCCCGTTCGGGATCTTGGAGAAATCACCGACGCCGTAGCGTTTCTGCTCGGTGGTGAAGGCGCAGTGGTCCGTCGCCACGACCGACAGCGAGCCACTCATCAGGCCATGCCAGAGCGACTCCTGGTGCTTCTTGTTGCGGAACGGCGGGGACATGACGCGGCGGGCGGCGTGGTCCCAGTCGGTGTTGAAATACTCGCCCTCGTCGAGGGTCAGGTGCTGGATCAGCGGCTCGCCCCAGACGCGTTTGCCCTGCTGGCGGGCGCGGCGGATGGCCTCGTGGGCCTCCTCGCAGGAGGTATGCACGACGTAGAGGGGCACCCCCGCCATATCGGCGATCATGATGGCGCGGTTCGTCGCCTCGCCCTCGACCTGGGAGGGGCGCGAATAGGCGTGGCCCTCGGGGCCGTTGTTGCCGGCGGCCAGCAGCTTGGCGGTCAGCTCGGCCACCACGTCGCCGTTCTCGGCATGGACCATGGCGATCCCGCCCAGCTCGGCAAGGCGGTTGAACGAGGCGTACATCTCGTCGTCCTGCACCATCAGCGCGCCCTTGTAGGCCATGAAGTGCTTGAAGGTGTTGATGCCGCGGTCCTCGATGACGGTCTTCATCTCGTCGAAGACCTGCTCGCCCCACCAGGTCACGGCCATGTGGTAGGAATAGTCGCAGTTGGCGCGGCCGGACTTGTTGTCCCACATCTTGAGGGCGTCCAGCAGGCCCTGGCCGGGGGAGGGCAGGGCGAAGTCGACGACCATGGTGGTGCCGCCCGACAGGGCCGCGCGGGTGCCGGATTCGAAGTCGTCCGAGGAATAGGTGCCCATGAAGGGCATCTCGAGGTGGGTATGCGGGTCGATCCCGCCGGGCATGACGTAGCAGCCGGTGGCGTCGAGGGTCTCGTCGCCCTTCAGATCGGGGCCGATCTCGACGATCTTGCCGCCCTCGACGAGGACGTCCGCGGCATAGGTCAGGTCGGCGGTGACGACGGTGCCACCCTTGATGACGGTGCTTGGCATGGGGCCTCCTTCAGGGTCGGGGGATCTGGGAACGGTCTTCGTCCGGTCGGTGCGGCGGCCCGGATCGCCCGGGCCGCCGGAAGGGTCGGGATCAGGCGACGCCGCAGAACGGCTGGCTGCCGGCGGTGGTCGTGGTCGTGATCGGCTGCGGGCCGGACCCGGTGTCGTAGAAGTAGCAGTTCGCCGAATCCACCTGCAGCGAGGACAGGCTGACGCCGGCGGGCAGGGCGCGCAGGACTTCCGGCGGGAAGGGCGCCGAGGCCGGGCGCAGGGCGCCCACG
>JAMWZF010000342.1:2414-3548 GCA_024304875.1 Paracoccaceae bacterium | reverse complement strand
GGGGACTGCAGAACGGCGGGCGGGGGCCGGGGTCACGGCCGCGCCCGCCGGCGCGGTGGCCCTCGCCCGTGCCAGACGCTCCATGCTTCGCGTCCGGGCCCGATCCGCCAGGATGAGAAGGGTCAGCGCGGAGGTGGCCCAGAGGCCGAAGCCGGCCGCGAACAGAAGATGAAGGCCCGTCACCACGTCACCGCCCCAGGATCGCGGAGAGCTCGTCCGCGACGCCGTAGTCCGCCGCGCGGCCGGCGAACTTCGGCAGGTAGCCGGTGCTCTCGAAGGACCCGCGCACCGCCTCGCGGGTGCTGCTTTCGTCCATGCGGAAGGTGAAGAGGTCCTGCAGGGTGATCGCCTCTCCGGCGATGCCCGCGATCTCGGAGATCGAGGTCACCCGGCGCACGCCGTCCCGCATCCGGCTGACCTGGATCACCAGATGAACCGCGTCCGCCAGCTGCCGCTTGACCACCCCCGTCCGGGGGTCGAGGCCCGCCAGCGCCGCCATCCCCTCCACCCGGGTCATCGCCTCGCGGGGGGAGTTCGCGTGCAGGGTGGACATCGACCCGTCGTGGCCGGTGTTCATCGCCTGGAGCAGGTCCAGCACCTCGTCGCCCCGGATCTCGCCGATGATGATGCGGTCGGGGCGCATCCGAAGGGCGTTGCGCATCAGGGTCCGCATGGTGATCTCGCCGGTGCCCTCGACGTTCGGGGGCCGGGTCTCGAACCGGACGACGTGGGGCTGCTGGAACCGCAGCTCGGCGGCGTCCTCGATGGTGACGATCCGCTCGCCCTGGCCGATGTAGCTGGACATCGCGTTCATCAGGGTCGTCTTGCCGGAGCCGGTCCCGCCGGAGACGAGGATGTTGAGCCGCAGGTAGGCGGCGAGGCCGAGGAAGGCGGCCATCTGCGAGGACAGGCTGCCACCCTTGACCAGCTGATCCAGCGTGACTGGGCGCGCGGGGAACTTCCGGATCGTGATCGTGGCGCCGTCGATGGCGAGGGGCGGGACGGCGACGTTGACGCGGCTGCCGTCCTTCAGGCGGGCGTCGACCATCGGGCTGCTCTCGTCGATGCGCCGGCCGACGGCGCCGACGATGCGCCCGGCGACCGCCATGACATGGGCGTTGTCGCGGAACCGGA
>JAMWZF010000342.1:0-2404 GCA_024304875.1 Paracoccaceae bacterium | reverse complement strand
TGGGGGCCGTTCACCATGATGTCGGTCACCCGCTCGTCCGCCAGCAGCGGCTCCAGCGGACCGAGGCCCAGCATGTCGGCCAGGACGGCCGTGGCGAGGCCGCTGACGTCCAGACCGTTGAGGCCGAGCTTGCGGCCCTCGGACCAGGCGGTGATCGCCTCGCGGATCGCCTGGTCCTGCTCGGCACGGGGACGGGCGGCGAGGTCCGAGAAGTCGAGGTCCTCGGACAGGTCCCGGATCGCCTCGTCGGCAAGGGACAGGAGGCGGCCGTCTCCGGCGGCTGGCGCGGGCTTCGGCGTTGCCGGGGTGCGGCCGGCCGGGGTCGGTCCGGTCGTGGCGAGTTCCCGTGTCGCCTCGGCAAGGATCTGGCGCTGGAAGGCCAGCGGCCAGGCCTCGCCCCCGGCCTCGATCGCCAGGGAGATCGCGGTATTGGCCCGGTCCTCGGGGGACAGGCGGGCCGGGTCGAGCTGCTCGGCCCGCGCCAGGACGGCGGCGAGCGCGTCGCGCAGGGACGGTTGGACGAGGTGAAGGGTCATGCCGCTGTCCGCCGGAACAGGCCGCGGCGGGCCTTCGGCGCCGGGGTTTCGGACCGGACGGCGGCCTCCCAGAGTGTGCGGACGGCGCGGGCATAGGCGCCGCGCGGGTCGGTCTGGACCACGGGCATGGCCTTGCGGTGTGCCTTGCGGATCGCGGCGTCTGCGCGGGGCAGGGTCACGGCGAGGGGGGTCTCGATCCCGCGAGCGATGTCGCGGGCGGTCAGGCCCGCGTCCCGGCGGAGGTCCGACAGGACCGGCAGCAGCCGCAGGCCGGGCGAATGGGCCTTGATCCGGGCCATGAGGCGGCTGGCGGCATTGACGCCGGCATAGCCGCCCGGAAGGACGAGAACGAGGGCATCGAGCGCCTCCACCTGCCGCGGGTCCGACAGGACGGCGGCGCGGGGCAGATCGAGGATCACGGCATCGAAGCTGGCGCGCAGGCCGGGGACGAGGCGGGGAAGAGCGGCCTCGAGCGTGGAGGCATCCTGGCCGGCGCCCGCAAGGTGCGAGAAGAGGGAGAACCCCGCGCCCAGTTCCGTCATCGTGGCCAGAAGGAAGGTCTCGTCCACCCGCTCGGGGGCGGACAGGGCTTCGATCAGCCCCGGGGTCTCGGCGCAGTCCATGTCGATGGCCTGGGAGCCGAAGCGCAGGTCGCCGTCGATCAGCGCGGTGGCGAGGTCCCCGGCGCGGCGGCCTGCGGCATGGGCGGCGAGGGACCGCGCGAGCATGCTGGCCCCGACGCCGCCCGTCGCGCCCGCGACGCCGATGACGCGGGTCTGCGGCGCCGGGGCCGCGCCCGGGTCATTGGCCGGCACCTTGGTGCGGGCGGCCAGGACCTCCTCGGCGGTGACGGGGAAGCAGAAATAGTCGAGGGCGCCGGCGTTGCGCAGGGCCCGGTAGGTGGCGATGTCGCCCTGGTGGCCGAGGACGATGACCTCGGCGCCGGTCTCGCGGATTTCGGCAATGCTTTCGCAGGCGCTGTCGAGCGGCGTGTTGCCGATCTCGGCCAGCAGGGTGCGGGCGATCGGGGTCCCGGTGCTGAGCCGGGCCGCACCGCTCAGGCCGCCGCCCCGCAGGCCGCTATCGCCGACCCCGGCCCTGTCGAGGGCCTCCCGCGCCACCTCGGCGCCGGTCTCGGTGCAGACATAGGCGGCCCAGGGGAGGGCGTCGGCAAGGGAGTCTCGGGACAGGGGCATCATGCGGCTCCGCGGAAAGGGGACGAGGCAGGTCAGGCGACGGGGCGCGCCCACGAGGGGGTCGGAAAACGGCCCGCCCCGCGGCGCGGACATCAGTTGATGCCGGCGCTCGACAGCTCGGTGCTCATGGTCGAGAAGCCGGAGTTGGTCTGGCCGCCGAGGGTCGAGATGGTGCCGACGATGACGGCGCCGATCAGGGCGGCGAAGAGGCCGTACTCGATGGCGGTCGCGCCGTCCTCGTCGCGGACGAAGGCTCTGATGAAGGCTTTGAGTTTCTGGCGGTTGGTCATGTCGTGTCTCGCTTTCGCAGGGTTGGGTCAGGTGTGGTGCATCCCGGGACGCACCCCGAAGATGAGCCCTAACTGACCGTGGCGGCCCGCCTGCGAAATCAGCCGAGGGGTGGAAAAACCGCGAAACGACCGATGGTTGGACGGCTTTACGACCTAGGTCTGATAGCCCTCGGGCCGGTTTCCGGCGTGTGACGGGCGGCTTTGGGGCGACAATCGGGCGGCGATACGCTCAGGTTGAACCCCCGCCGTCACGGCGGCATCGGCGCAGCCCGAAACGGTGCGCCGGTCTTGCGGCGAAGCTGGAATGTGCCGTGGAGTGTCGCCTCGGGGGCGGCGGCGCGGCCGCAGCCCGATGACCGATTCGGATGGGCTAGAACCGGAC
>JAMWZF010000341.1:3154-3551 GCA_024304875.1 Paracoccaceae bacterium | reverse complement strand
CTGCCGTCCTTGTTCCAGATCGTCCAGCCGCGCGAGCCGCCGTCCATGTCGCCCTCGTTGGCGGTGGCGAAGTGGTCGTCGTCGATCCATTTCACCGCGTCGGGTTCGCGGACCACGCCGGTCAGAGTCTCGGTGAAGGAGAGGGCGTCGTCCTCGGTGGCGTCGATGTTTTCGAGGTCCACGGCGCCCGCGGAGAAGTGGTTCACGATCTCGCCGGTGGCGGAGACGATCACCAGATGGTTGTTCTCCTGAAGCGTGACGACGATCTCGCCGAGGGCGTTGGTGTCGACGAATTCGGGCTCGGGATCCTCGGGGGAAACCTCCGCGAGGCCGGTGAGATCGACCGTGATGATCCCCTCGCAGTCGAGGTCCCCGGTGGCCAGAGGCACGATGGTCA
>JAMWZF010000341.1:0-3144 GCA_024304875.1 Paracoccaceae bacterium | reverse complement strand
TCAGGAAGCCGGCGGGCATCTGGCCGGTGCGGCCGTCGCCGGCCTCCTCGTCGCGCTCGTTCTCGATGGCGACGGCGACGAAGCTGCCGTCCCTGGCGATGGCGACCGAGTCCGGCTGGCCGCCGAGGTCGCAGCGGTCCGCCTCGGCGCCGGACTGCATGTCGAGGGCCATGAGGAAGCCCGAGGGGTCGGTGTAGCTTTCGGAGGTGTTCACCCCGATGAAGGCGGCGGTCTGGCTATCGGTGGCGACGGAGGTCGGCTCGCCCTCGAGCGCGATCTGGCCCATCGGGGCGGGGGCCGCCGGGTCGGTGATGTCGATCATGCCCACCACGCCCGCCGGGCTGTCGGTGTAGATCAGCGTCATCCCGTCACCCGAGGCGGCGATGATCTCGGCCGAGGTTTCCTCCGCCTCAGGCGAGTTGCCCGTGGTGGCGAAGCTGGCGATGCGGTTGAAGCTCTCGGCCATGGCCCCCGATGCGATCAGGGCCAGGGCAGAGGAAGTGAGAAGTCTCCTGGACATCGGTCCGTCCCCCTTGTGCGGTTTGACTGTCTGGAATGCAGCGAGGCGAGGGATCGGGCCGTTCGGTGACGCAGCGGTAACGGGGCCATGTCAGTTTTGTGAATTTCGCAAGGGGCGATTTTTCTGCGAAAAATTCGTGGGAGCGCTGCCCCCAAACCCCCGAGCTACCTAAGGCGAAAAGAGGGGAGGGGGCGGCGCCGCGTCATGGGGGCCGCCCCTTGGTTTCAGGCGTGGATCGGCCCGTCGTTGCAGGCCAGGGCCGCCTCCCGCACCGCTTCGGAGTAGGTCGGGTGGGCGTGGCAGGTCCGCGCCAGGTCCTCGGCGGCGGCGCCGAATTCCATCGCGACGCAGATCTCGTGGATCAGGTCGCCCGCCATCGGTCCGATGATGTGCGCGCCGAGGATGCGGTCGGTCTCGGCGTCGGCGATGATCTTGACGAAGCCGTCGCCGGAGAAGTTGGCCTTGGCGCGGGCGTTGCCCATGAAGGGGAACTTGCCGACCTTGTACTTGCGGCCTTCTTCTTTCAGCGCCTCCTCGGTCTTGCCCACGGCGGCCACCTCGGGATGGGTGTAGATCACGCCGGGGATCACGCCGTAGTTCACGTGGCCCTTCTGCCCCGCGAGGATCTCGGCCAGGGCCATGCCCTCGTCCTCGGCCTTGTGGGCCAGCATCGGGCCGGCGATGCAGTCACCGATGGCGTAGATGCCCTTCACGGACGTCGCGAAGTTGTCGTCGGTCTTGACCATGCCGCGGTCGGTGGTCTCGACGCCGATCTCCTTCAGCCCCAGCCCCTCGGTATAGGGCCGCCTGCCGGTGGCGAGGAGGACGGTATCGGCCTCCAGCGTGTGTTCGCTGTCGTCCTTGCGCAGCTTGTAGGCGACCGTCGCCTTGCCGTTCTTGACCGTGGTGGACTGGACGGCGGCGCCCATGATGAACTCCATGCCCTGCTTCTTCAGCATCCGCTGGAACGTCTTCTGCACCTCGCCGTCCTGGCCGGGAGTGATGTGGTCGAGGAATTCGACCACCGTCACCTCGGCGCCGAGGCGGGAATAGACGCTGCCGAGTTCGAGGCCGATGACGCCGGCGCCGATGACGACCATCTTCTTCGGGATCTTCTTGAGTTCGAGCGCGCCGGTGGAGGAGACCACGGTTTCCTCGTCGATCTCCACGCCCTTCAGCGGCGCGACCTCGGAGCCGGTGGCGATGATGATGTGCTTGGCCTCGTGCGTGTCCTCGCCGACCTTGACCTTGCCGGCCTCGGGGATGCTGCCCCAGCCTTTCAGCCACTCGATCTTGTTCTTCTTGAACAGGAACTCGATGCCGCCGGTGTTCTGGCTGATCGTCTTGTCCTTGTATTTCAGCATCTGGGCCCAGTCGACCGAGGGGCTTTTGCCCTTGAGGCCCATCTCGGCGAAGTTGTGTTCGGCCTCGTCCAGCATCTCGGTCGCGTGCAGCATGGCCTTGGAGGGGATGCAGCCGACGTTAAGGCAGGTGCCGCCCAGCGTCTCGCGCCCCTCGACCACGGCGGTCTTGAGCCCGAGCTGGGCGCAGCGGATGGCGCAGACGTAGCCGCCGGGGCCGGAGCCGATGATGATGACGTCGTATGAGGCCATGGGTGGTGTTCCTTGCAGTTGTCGCGGGCGTCCTTCGGGGACGTCTCTAGCGCGTGAGGGTCAGATGAGCAAAGCGGAGAGGATCATCAGGGTCGTGGCGCCGAAGCCCACGAGCCAGATCAGCGACCGCCAGGGCCGGAGGCCCAGCCAGTAGGCGGGGACGTAGGCGATGCGGGCGATCAGATAGGTCCAGGCGCAGGTGGCCGTGAAGCCGGTGGACTTGTCGCCGAGGGTGACCACGACCACCGCGAGGGTGAAGAGGATCAGCCCCTCGAAGTGGTTGTTCAGCGCGCGGTAGAGCCGTGCCGTGCGGTCGGAGAGCTGGTCCTCGAGGCTGCCGCCGATGCGGGAGCGGTCGCGGGCAGAGGTCGTCTTGCCCGGCCCGAGTTCGAGGTTGGCGGGGACGCTCATCAGGAGGAACTGGACGACCTGGAGCAGGCCGGCGAGGGCGAGGACGGTGAGTTCGGGGGTCATGCGGCCTCTTTCACGGCTTGGGCGATCTGTTCGGCCCGGGCGTCGTAGCTGCCGATGCGGGCCGAGGGGTGGGGGGCGACGGTGTGCGCAATGCCGAAGTGGGTCAGGACCCGCGCGGCATCGGTGCCGAGGGCGACGGGGCGGCGGCCCATGATCTCGTGCCGGCCGACGGCGTCGAAGCTGGCCCGGGCGTGGGCCGGCGGGATGGTGCTGGACCGTCGCGGGGTCAGCAGGTGGAAGACGGGGGTGATGTAGATGTCGGACCGGGTGAGGCTCAGCAGGTTCAGGACCCGGTCGATCACCGCGTTGAAGGGGTTGTCGGCGAGGTAGCCGTATCGGCTGAGCCTTGCGCGGTTGGCCCGGGCGGAGGGGGCGTCGAGCCAGTCCTTGGAGATGAGGAGGGGGCCGATCAGGTTGCCGGAGGTCATCTGGATCGGGCTGACGTAGTCGCCGTCGAAGCCTGTTTCGGCCAGCGTCGGATAGCCCGGCAGGCGGAAGGCGCGGCGGGCGGCGATGGCGCGGTGGTATTCGGACGGA
>JAMWZF010000340.1 GCA_024304875.1 Paracoccaceae bacterium | reverse complement strand
GCGCCGCGGTGATCTTCGACGTCGACGGCACGCTGGTCGACAGCCGGGAGGACATCCTCGCCGCGATGCGCGCCGCCTTTGCCGAGGTGGACCGGCCCGCGCCCCGGCGGCGGGACATCCTCGCGCTGGTCGGGATCTCGCTGGAAGAAAGCATCCCCATGCTCTGGCCCGAGGGCACGGCCGAGGATCACGCCCGGATGGTCGCCGCCTACAAGGACGCCTACGCCGCGTTGCGCATGGCGGCCGAGATGGCGGGGAAGGGAGCGAACTTCTACCCCGGGATGCGGCACCTGCTGGAAGACCTGATGGCACGCGAGGAGCTTGCCGTCTGTATCGCCACCGGCAAGTCGCGCCGGGGTCTCCGGGCGCTCTTCGCCGCGGTGGATCTGCCAAGCAAATTCGCCTCGGCCCAGGTGAGCGACGATCACCCGTCGAAGCCCGACCCCTCGATGGTGCAGGCGGTGCTGGCCGAGACAGGCGCAGACCCGGCCCGCAGCGTGATGGTGGGCGACACGACCTTCGACGTCGAGATGGCTGTCCGGGCGGGCATTTCGGCGATCGGCGTCGCATGGGGCTATCACCCGGCGGCGGATCTGACGGCAGCGGGGGCGGTCGAAGTTGCGGCGGATGCCAAGGACCTGGCGCTGCTGATTGCCCAGCACACGAGGGACGCGGCATGACGGAATGGGCGGCGAAGCGGTTCTGGAAAGCGGCCGAGGTGACCGATGCAGGCAGCGGCTACGGCGTCGCCCTGGACGGGCGGCCCGTGCGCACGCCAGGCAAGGCGCTGCTGACCGTGCCGACCCGGGCGCTCGCCGAAGAGGTCGCGGCGGAGTGGAACGCCCAGGACGAGAAGATCGACCCGCTCTCGATGCCCTTCACCCGGTCCGCGAACTCGGCGCTGGAAAAGGTCACGCCCCAGCACGACGAGGTCGCCGCCATGCTGGCGGGCTACGGCGAGACCGACCTGATCTGCTACCGCGCGGAAGGGCCCCAGCCCTTGATCGACCGCCAGGCCGAACACTGGGACCCTCTGCTGGACTGGGCCGAAACGGCCCTGGGTGCGCGGCTGAACGTGGCGTCGGGCATCATGCCGGTGGAGCAGGATCCGGCGGCGCTCGACAGGCTCGCCGCGCAAGTGCGCAGCTTCGATCCCTTCCGGCTGACCGGCTTTCACGATCTCGTCGCGCTTTCGGGCTCGCTGGTGATCGGCTTCGCGGTGACGAACGGCTTTCGCGGCGCCGAGGAGGCCTGGCGTCTCAGCCGGATCGACGAGGACTGGCAGATCGAGGAATGGGGCGCGGACGAGGAAGCGGCCGAGGCGGCCGCCGCCAAGCAGGCGGCCTTTCTTCACGCTGCCCGCTTCTTCGCCCTTAGTGGATAAGTAAGCGGCAGATCGTTGAAAATTCCGCTGCGGAGGCCTGTTTGAACGGGTCCGAAGCGGACGTTTTGTGCCAACATGGCCTTGACGGCGGAAGTTGAATCCGCCCAGTCTTGCCCACGGTGAGCGGGCATTCCGCTCATTTTCTTAGCACAGGCCCCCGAACGGGGCATATAAGGCGACCTCTTGGGAGAGGGGAAGCCAACCACCAGGAAGAGGTAAAAATGAAGAAATCCGTATTCCTCGGCGCCGCCGCACTTGCCGGCCTGGCTGCCGGTGCTGCGTCGGCCGCCACGCTTGACGACGTGAAGGCCCGCGGCAACCTGAACTGCGGCGTGACCACCGGCCTCGTCGGCTTTGCCGCGCCGGACGCCGACGGCGAATGGGAAGGCTTCGACGTGGCCGTGTGCCGTGCTGTCGCTGCGGCGATCTTCGGCGATCCGAACGCCGTCGAGTTCGTGCCGACGACCGGCGAGACGCGCTTCACCGCCTTGTCCTCTGGCGAGATCGACCTGCTGGCCCGGAACACCACCTGGACCTTCAGCCGCGACGTCGACCTCAAGTTCGAATTCGTCGGCGTGAACTACTACGACGGCCAGGGCTTCATGGTCCCGCGCGAGCTGGGCGTCTCCTCGGCCTCCGAACTCGATGGCGCCACCGTCTGCATCCAGACCGGCACCACCACCGAGCTGAACCTCGCGGACTACTTCCGCGTCAACGACATCAGCTACGAGCCGGTGCCGATCCAGACCAACGCCGAAGCGCAGCAGCAGTACCTGGCCGGTGCCTGCGACGTCTACACCACCGACGCTTCGGGCCTCGCCGCCACCCGCGCGACCTTCGAGGATCCCTCGGCCCACGTCATCCTGCCCGAGATCATCTCGAAAGAGCCGCTCGGTCCGCTCGTCCGTCATGGCGACAACGACTGGGGCGACATCGCGCGCTGGACCCTCAACGCGCTGATCGCGGCCGAGGAACTGGGCGTGACCTCCGAGAACGCCGAGGAATTGTCTGCCGGCACCGACAACCCCGAGATCAACCGTCTCCTGGGGTCCGAAGGTGAGCTGGGCGCCATGCTCGGCCTCGAGCCCACCTGGGCCAAGGACGCGATCATCGCCGTCGGCAACTACGGCGAGATCTTCGAGGAGAACATCGGCGAGTCGACCCCGATCGGCCTGGCGCGCGGGCTGAACGCCCAGTGGACCGAGGGCGGTCTGCTGTACGCCCCGCCGTTCCGCTAAGACGACCCTGAAGAGCGCGGCCCCGGGCCGCGCTCTTCTTCCCTGCCGGACACCGCACCACCAAAACCGCGGGCCGGACGGGACAAGACGAAGAAGTTAGAACAACCACAGGGACGCATCCCGCGCCGGCCGGACAGGGGCCAACGACAAGGAGCGGGAGCCGAGGGGATCACATGTCGACAACGACGTCCGACCTGCCGAAGGAAGGCTTTCGGCTCAGCCAGCTGATCTACGACACCCGCTACCGGTCGATCACCATCCAGAGCGTCGTATTCCTGCTGGTCTGCGCCGGCATCTGGTGGCTACTCGACAACCTCTGGGCCAACCTGGCCAACCTCGGCCTGACGCCGAACTTCTCCTTCATCGGTTCGCGGTCCGGCTATGACATCGCCACCAGCCCCGGGACCGCCATTCTCGAATACTCCAGCGCCAGCACGCACCTTCAGGCCGCCTGGGTCGGGATCCTCAACACGCTCGTCGTGTCGATCCTCGGGATCATCCTCGCCACCGTCATCGGCGTCATCGCCGGCGTGCTGCGCCTGTCCAAGAACTGGATCGTCAGCAAGCTGATGGCCGTCTACGTCGAGGGCTTCCGCAACGTGCCGCTGCTGCTGTGGATCGTCGCGATCTACGCGCTGATGACCGAAAGCACGCCGACGCCCCGCGACTTCCGGCTCGACGACTCGGGCTCTGCCGCCGCTTCCATGTGGTTCGACGCCATCGCGGTCACCAACCGCGGGGTCTATATCCCCGGCCCGATCTGGGGGGCGAACGCCACTGCCCTCGTCATCATCACCATCCTGTCGTTCATCGCCGCCTTCGCCTACAGGCGCTACGCCAAGAAGCTGCTGTTCGACACCGGGCGTCTCTTGCCGATGCTTTGGCCGGCGCTGGCGATCCTGATCGTGCCGCCGTTTCTGGCGTTCTTTGCGCTGGGTCAACC